>NZ_JBIDFE010000007.1:0-122213 GCF_046635605.1 Gilliamella sp. BG3 | reverse complement strand
GTCTATAGACGGTGCTCCATTCACCAAACTCTTCTGGCAAATCTCGCCAAGGAATACCGGTTCTCATTCGGAAAAGGATCCCCTCAAACGTCATCCGATGCTCGGATTTATTATAAACTCGGCCGGTATTTTTCATTATTTGTAGTAGCTCTTCCCACCGTTTATCTGTTAGCATTGTTCTTGGCATGATAAATCGAGTTATGGTTGTTTTTTTGCAGAATTATTATAACTCACATCATGCCGTCTAAAAAATAATAACGAAAGATCAACACGCCCTAATATATAAAAATATTAACAAAAAAGCAGGACTAATAGCCTGCTTTTTTATTACTACTATCGATCGTTTTTAACGCATGGTAACAAACTCTTCGGCAGCAGTTGGGTGAATAGCCACCGTATTATCAAAGTCTTTTTTAGTTGCTCCCATTTTAAGCGCTACTGCAAAGCCTTGTAACATTTCGTCCATTCCGTAACCAATACCATGAATACCAACAATTTTTTCATCTTTCCCCACGCATACTAATTTCATTCGACAAGGTTGTCGATGCTGTGTTACTGCGGCGTACATTGCTGTAAATGTTGATTTATACACTTTTACGTTTTCTTCACCATACTGCTGTATTGCTTCCGGTTCAGTCAATCCTACTGTACCAATTGCAGGATGAGTAAATACGACGGTCGGAATATTACTGTAATCTAAATGTTCATCAGGTTTATTGTTAAATAACCTTTCTGATAAGCGGCGCCCTGCGGCAACTGCAACAGGTGTTAGCGCTATAGCGCCTGTAATATCATCACCGACAGAATAGATGCCCGGGACATTGGTGTTTTGGTATTTGTCGACGATAACAAAACCTTTATTATCAACCGCAATTCCTGCCGCCTGTAAATTCATGTCATTTGTTGCTGGATCACGTCCAATCGCCCAAATTAAACAATCAACTGTGTAACTTTCGCCATTTTCGAGGTTTAATGTTAGTGAATTATCACTATTTTTAATTACCGATTTTGGAACCGCAAAAGTATGTAATTGTTGTCCTTCAGTAGCAATAACTTCCATTAAGGTTTCAACAATAAGCGGATCAAAAGATCGTAATGGTGTAGCATTGCGAACAAATTGATGTGTTTGTGCGCCCAAAGCGTGTAATACGCTTGCTATTTCGCAAGCAATATAACCTGCGCCAACAACTGCCACACGTTTTGGCAAGGCTTTTAGAGCAAAAAAGCCATCTGAAGTAATGCCATATTGCGCACCTGGAATATTGGGAATGCTTGGTTTTCCGCCAACAGCAATTAGAATATGATCAGCACTATAGTGTTCGCCATTTACCTCAATGGTGTGAGAGTCAACAAATTTTGCATAGCCATGAATGACGTCAACTTTGTTATTAGTAAGTACCCGATCATAAGACTGATGAATGCGATCAATATAAGCAGTTCGACTAGCAATTAATTTATCCCAATTGAATTGATTAATAGTGGTATCAAAACCGTAATCGGGACCATAATGTTTTATAGCTTCTGCAATTTGAGCACCATACCACATTACTTTTTTGGGTACACAACCAACATTAACACAGGTTCCACCTAATAATTTGGCTTCAATAATGGCACATTTTTTTCCATAGGACGCAGCTCGATTAATTGATGCTATCCCTCCACTACCACCACCAATGGCAATGTAATCATAATGTTTGGTCATAAAATATCCTTAATACTCTTTTTCGTTATTTGCTTATTAGCTTTGCATAAAGATCACAATAAAAAAAGTATTAATTTTGAAATTTAACAATAGTTATTAACGATTGATTAAAGTGTATTAATTTTTTTTACTGATTTGTATCTTAAACAAGAATTAACTAAGGTTATTAAGAGCTGAAAAGCCAATTGGCTACTTATTTCCAAGTAGCCAATTTTATTTGTGATTATTTAGCTTAGCTTTTTTTTATTGCATTAATAATGTTGGTTGTTGAACATCCATCTTCAAAATTGAGCACTTTAACAGTTCCACCAGCAGCAATAACTTCTTTACCGCCAGCGATATCTTCAGGTTTATAATCACCACCTTTGACTAATACATCGGGTAAAATAGTGGCTATTAATCGCTGTGGTGTTTCTTCCTCAAATGGCACGACCCAATCAACTGAATCAAGTGCACCTAATACAATCATTCGTTGCATAAGTGGGTTTATTGGTCTTGATTCACCTTTTAACTGCTTAACCGAGGCATCGCTGTTCACAGCAACTATTAGACGATCACCAAGTTTACGCGCATTAGCAAGGTAAGAAACATGTCCTGCGTGTAAAATATCAAAGCAACCATTGGTCATGACAATTTTTTCACCACGCATCCGTGCTTTTTGAACTTCTTCTTTAAGTTCTTCTTCTGTCATTACACCAAATCCGTCATCGGCACGTGCTCGAATGGCATTACTTAACTCTACTTGTGATACTGTTGAAGTGCCAAGTTTACCAACAACAACACCCGCTGCCGCATTGGCTAAGAAACAGCTTTCCTCTAAAGATTGCCCTGCGGCTAAAGCTGCAGCTAATGTGGCAATTACAGTATCGCCAGCACCTGTTACATCAAATACTTCTTTAGCTTGAGTCGGTAGATGATAAGTTGGTTTATCTAATTGAAGCAATGTCATGCCTTTTTCGCTTCGTGTAACCAATAGCGCTTTTAGTTGGTACTGTTTAATCAGTTGGTGGCCTTTTTCTATGATTTCATCTTCACTTTGACAATGACCAACTACCGCCTCAAACTCTGACATATTAGGGGTTAAGATTGTTGCACCGCGGTAACGTTTAAAATCAGTCCCTTTAGGATCAACTAGAATTGGTACATTTGCTTGATTAGCAAGCTTAATTATTGCTTGAACTGCTGATAATGCTCCTTTAGCATAGTCCGACAAAACCAATACTTTATGCGTCGCCAATGCTGTTTGAATACGCTCAAGAATAGGAGTTGCATCAATATTGCCAAATCCTTCTTCAAAATCAATACGGATCAATTGTTGATTACGTGATAGGACTCGTAGTTTAGTTATGGTTGGGTGTGTTGAAACAGAGACAAAATCACATTGAACTTTGTGTTTACTTAGCTGTTCATCAAGAATTTTGGCTGGTTCATCAATACCTGTTAATCCGATTAGTCTCGCGTTACCACAAAGCGATGTAATATTCATAGCAACATTAGCCGCACCACCTGGTCGCTCTTCTAAAGAGTCAATTTTAACTACAGGTACTGGCGCTTCGGGGGATATCCGATTAGTTCCTCCATACCAATAGCGATCTAACATAATATCGCCTACAACTAATACATTGGCACAATTAAAATCAGGTAATGAGGTCTTCATTATGACTTGTTATCCTTAATTATTCAGTTAATTCATCTTTTATCTGTTAACTATCTTTATCAGATTCATAATTGTCGTTATCTTCTGTTTTGTCATTTTTTCGTGGTTGATAAAAACGGGCAAAAAAAGTGCCGATTTCAAACAGTAAACAGATAGGTACAGCTAGTAATATTTGTGAAAATACATCGGGAGGTGTAACAAACATTGCAACGGCAAACACTCCAACAATTATATAAGGGCGCTTTTTTCGTAGACTTTTAGGCGTAGTTATCCCTGTCCAACAAAGTAGTATAATGGCAACGGGCACTTCGAAAGCAAACCCAAAAACAATAAAGAGTGTCATTACAAAATCAAGGTATTTTGTAATATCTGTATTGATAGCTACATCAATAGGTGCAGTGTGAATAAAAAAGTAAAATGCTAGTGGAAACACCACAAAGTAAGCAAATGCGATACCAAGATAAAAGAGAATTGTGCTTGATACAATTAACGGCATTACTAGACGTTTTTCATGTTGATATAGTGCTGGTGCGATAAATCCCCAAACTTGATACAGTATGTAAGGAATTGAGATAAATATTGCCACCACAGCAGTTAGCTTAATTGGAGTAAAAAATGGCGCTGCAATATCTGTTGCTATCATGCTACTACCTTGAGGTAATTGGCTGATAAGTGGATTTGCCACGATATGATAAATATCATTGGAAAAATAGAGTAAGCAAGCTAATACTAGCAAAATACAGATAATAGAGCGTAGAAGCCGTGTTCTAAGTTCAACAAGATGTCCAATTAATGGTTGTGTAGCGTCGTCGGTCATGATTTATTTTTATCTGAGTGAGAGTGAGAATCGATCAGCGTTGCAGAGTCGATCTCGTTTTGTAATGATTCTGTTACGCGCTTTAAATCATCAATTGATTCTTGAATCTCTGGCGTAAGTGTTGTTAAACCACTTTGTTCAGCCTTTTTTAGACTGTCTTGTAACTCTTGCAGTTTAAGTTCTTTATTTAATTCTAACTGTACAGTAGCAGACATTCGGCGGAGTACTTTTATCCATCCTGCAACTGTTTTTATGGCAATAGGTAATCTTTCTGGCCCTAAAACCACTAGACCAATAATTAATACCAATAGTAACTGACCAAAGCTGATGTCGAACACGGGTTACTCTTTTTTGCTATTGTTAGTATCTGTATTGTTAGTATCTGATGAGTCAATATTCTCGACTTTTTGTAAATTGTCTTGCTCTTTTTGGTCGTGGCCGTCATCATCATTCATCGCTTTTTTAAAGCCTTTAATTGATGCGCCAAGATCGGACCCTAATGTTCGTAATTTTTTTGTTCCAAATAACAAAACAACAACAGCAACTAATATGAGGAGTTGAGGCAAGCTTGGCATCATGATAATTATCTCCAGTAAGGTTAATACCTAAATTATACACACAAACTACAATTTTCCCAAATAACTAGTTTTGTGCTCAATTCTTAATGCACAATTAGTATAATAATACATAATGCACAAAATAGTGCAATCGCTGTATATAAATTTCGTTCACGCTTTTTACTACGCTGAAGTTCTTGATTGATTTGCTGTAATTGAACATTCATTTGTTTGGAAATTCGTTCATAATCATTTAATTTTTCTGGTAACTGTGGCAACATGACCCGCCACTGAGGCAACGATTCCCAAGCTTGTTGTAGTATCTTTTTAGCACTATATTTATCTCGATACCACTTTTCTAAAAACGGCTTTGCTGTTTGCCACAAATCAAGTTCTGGATAAAGCTGACGACCAAGTCCTTCAATATAAAATAGCGTTTTTTCAAGTAAGGTTAGTTGGGGTTGGATATCCATGTCAAATTGGCGTGCAACTTGAAATAATTGCAGTAAAATCTGTGAAAATGAGATTTCAGAAAGTGGTTTTGAAAATGCGGGCTCACATACATTGCGCATTGCCATTTCAAGTGCAATAACATCTGTTGTTGCTGGTACCCAGCCTGATGCAATATAGGTTTCGGCTATTTTTCGATAATCTCGATTGAAAAATGCTAAGAAATTTTCTGCAAGATAGCGTTGATCATCAGCACTTAATATACCAACAATCGCACAATCAATACCAATATAACGTGGATTTTGTGGTTCTGTAATATCAACAAAAATGTTGCCTGGATGCATGTCAGCATGAAAAAAGTTATCACGAAACACTTGGGTAAAAAAAGCTTGTACTCCTCGTTCTGCAAGTAATTTCATATCAACATTATTTTGCTTTAACTGATCGATATCTGCAATGGGGATCCCTTTAATGCGCTCTTCAACCATCACATTTTTTCGACATAAATCTTGGTAAACATAAGGGATATATAAAATGTCGCTATTGATAAAATTATCGCGTAATCTAGCCGTGTTGTAAGCTTCTTTTTGTAAATCTAACTCTTTTAATAGTGTCATTTCATAATCATGCACTATTTCAACCGCTCGTAATTTTTCGCCTGATTCAATCCGCTTAGTTAATTGTTTAGCCACCCAATACATCAAACTAATATCGGCTTGGATAACGTGTAAAATGTTAGGACGCAATACTTTGATAACTACTTCGGCTTGACTACGTTTTAATATCGCCTTATGAACTTGTGCTATTGATGCTGATGCTATTGGTTTTTCGTCAAAATCTGCAAAATAATAATCAATTGGCTGCTCTAAAGCTGACTCAATTATTTGTTTGGCAATTTTACCGTCAAAAGGGTTAACTTGGTCTTGTAATTTTGCCAAAGCATCGGCTATGTGTTTTGGTAAAATATCTCGTCGAGTTGAGATCATTTGTCCAATTTTCACCCAAACTGGACCTAGTTCTTGTAACGCTAGTTGTAAACGTTCACCGATTTCTTGATGTTTTGCTTTAGCTCTAACCCAAAACATACAAAATAATAAAGTACGCAACCATTTTGATGAACGATGTTTTGGCAACAATTCATTTAATTGATAAGCTCGGAATACAGTTAATATTTTAAACAGTCTAAAAAATGTCATTATTATTCATCGCATCAAAATTTAAAGCCAGTATGTAACGCAACTATACCACCAGTCATATTGTGATATTTCACATCGACAAATCCTGCATCTTCCATCATTTTTTTCAATGTATTTTGATCAGGATGCATACGGATAGATTCAGCTAAATAACGGTAACTTTCAGAATCATTTGCCACTATTTTCCCCATCAATGGTAACATGGTAAATGAGTATAGATCATACGCTTTATTCAGAATTTGATATTGCGGTTTAGAGAATTCAAGAATTAATAAACGCCCGCCAGGTTTTAATACTCGCCACATGGATCGTAATGCTTTTTCTTTGTCGGTGACATTACGTAATCCAAATGAAATAGTAATACAATCGAAATAGTTATCTGCAAAAGGTAATTCCTCGGCATTAGCTTGTACATATTCAATGTTTTTAAATAAGCCTTTGTCACGTAGCTTATCTCGTCCCACTTTTAACATCGATTCGTTAATATCAGCTAACACAACCAATCCATCATCACCAACAAGTTGCGAGAATTTTGCCGTTAAATCACCAGTGCCTCCTGCCAAATCTAAAACTTTTTGACCTTTACGCACGCTACTATATTCAATGGTAATTTTTTTCCAAATACGATGTATGCCAAATGACATTAGATCATTCATAACATCATATTTATCAGCAACAGAATGAAATACTTCAGCAACACGTTTTACTTTTTCTTGTTTGGGAACTTGTTTGTAACCAAAATCAATTTTTTCTTGATTTGTATCGTCTTGTTTGTCAGAAGATTGAGACATAAAAATTTACCTATCACAAATAATTGACTTATTTTAACATAAGCCACAATAAATGTGATGAACTAAATCAATAATGCTTCAACCTCTTTTGTGATTGTTTCAAAATGTTCCAGCCGTGAGGATTTTGGATTTAAATCTTTTTCATGAATGACTAAATCAAAATGATAACTGTCTTTAAAAGCTTTTAAAATTTCATTATCTTTTTGAAATAATTGATTGTAGTACTGTGCTAGTGTTTCAAAATCAATTGAGGTAAAAACAACCTTATTGGCGCTTTCAACAGCTTTTGAAATCCGTTCTACATGTAACATCGCAATTTTCATAAAATCAGATTCACTCAAATAGCGTTTGTTATGCTGAGTTAAGATTTCTCGCTCAATATAATTAATATAACCGTTAGGTACATATTGAGTATTATAAATATTAGCAAATTGAATAGGTAAATCACGAAATCTATTTTGACCAACAATAGCTACTTTTTTAACAAAAAAAGGTTTTGCTGCTTGTGCGATATAAGACCAGTTTTTATAAGGATTTTCACGGATTTGGGTTGCGCTGATGCTTATAAAATCTCGATTGGCATCAACAATGATTACCGGACAGCCAAAATAGAGTTCATGATTTTTGACATCTTGCGGTTCACTAGTAAATACTACGTTAGGCTTAATTTTATGTTCGTAAAGAATTTGCTTAATGCGACAACTCCAATCTTGCCATCCATTGGGATAAAATTCAATACCAGCTTCATCAAGTACATGGATATGAATATTGTGGCGATCTTTAAACGTCTCTTTTAACCATGAAAAGCGGTCGCTAACTTGTGGTTGTTTGGGTAAGCGGCTTTTATCAAATAGCTGCTTATCACGTGATTCCTCACAGCCCAATATGATATGTAACACATCAACTTGGCTCATTGCTTTTTCAATCAAATAAATATGACCACAATGTAAAGGATAAAACTTCCCAAAAATTAAACCAACTTTATGCTTTAAAGCCATAACCATTACCAATAACACACAATAACTAATAACAATTTACAGAAAAAAAAAGCAATTTCTAATCAAATCATGCTATTTGATATATTTTACCAATTAGTAAAATAACTTTTACCATACAAATAGTTGATAATAAAGATAAAATAATACTTTATTATTTTTGTAAATTAGATAATAAAATACCCGTTGCAACCGAAATATTTAACGCAGGCATGTTATCATTTCCCTTTAAATGGACAACAACATTAGCACAATTAATAAGTTTTATATTAATTTGTTGAAATATAACTAACGCAACTTTTTTATCAAACTTGATTTTATGCAATTGAGTTGATGCAATGGATTTTGCCTGACACGGTAATAACGCAACAACTTGGTAACCACGCTGTTTAAGCATATCAAGTGAAGCAACAAAATCATCACTTTTAATTGATTCAACAGCCTCAATACCACCTTCTGCCACACGCATGGCAGCGCCACTATCGAGTAAATTTGTTTGACGTAATATAACGCCATTAACACCATAAAAAGCAGCACTACGAATTAAGCCACCTAAATTATGGGGATTATGAACATCGTCAATAGCTAAAATACAATCATGATCTTTATTACTATTGTTTTCTAAATAATCCAATAAGGTAAGTGGAACACGTTTTTTTACAATTAGGCAGACACCGCCATGGTGCTGAGTTTGAGTTATTTTACTAATTTGCTCACTAGAGATAACATCATAACCTAACCGTTGTTTGACTAACCAGTCTATTAGATCTTTAAACTGGTAAGTCACCTCTTGGGTAATAAATAGTTTAACAATAGCTGTGCGTCGATGTTTGAAAACTGCTTTACAGCTATTTTCACTATAAACTAAAGTTTCTTCTTTACGTTGGCGATAGCCATCATAACCAAAGGTCGGTACTTGATCATTAGCACGAACCTTTTTTTGCCATGGTGAATCATTATCGATAGATGATTGAGATTGATTAAGTTCAACATTAAACCGCTTTTTTGCAAACTCAGATTTATCATTTCGAGGTTTGAATGTTTCAATACGATCATGACGATCTCGTTTAGATTTCAACTGAAATGAATCATCTTTACGCTTCTCTTTCCATCGAGAGGGCTTTTCAATAGCAGAGCGAGAATGTTTTTTAGATTCACTATTTTTGGCGTAAAAAATAGATGGTTTATTTTTTTCGGTATTGTCGTTCATATCAATCTCACAATTAATCGGTTATCGCGTACGGATGGTTGGGGCTATTTTATCTAATACGCCATTAACAAATTTATGGCTGTCAGCAGCACCGAAGGTTTTTGTTAAATCAATGGCTTCATTAATTACCACTTTATAGGGCACATCTTGACGTTTCATTAATTCATACAGTGCGATTCTAAGTATCGCTAATTCAATTTGTCCTAATTCACCAACAGATCGTTCAGTGAGATAAGGCGTCATTTTATCATCTAATTCGGCAGTATTTTTTGCTACACCATTTAATAATTCACGAAAATACTTAGAATCGACGCCTTTCATATCTTGTTCTGCAATAAAACTTGTCTCAACATCAGCAAGATCGTTTCTGGAAACTTGCCAAGAGTAAATGGCTTGTACCGCACATTCTCTTGCTCGACGACGAGGATTAACTAATGCCACAAAATTACTCCTTAATTGCTTTAATAATATTTAGCATTTCCAGCGCAGTTAATGCAGCTTCAGCCCCTTTATTGCCTGCCTTAGTGCCTGCACGTTCAATTGCTTGTTCTATACTTTCGGTGGTTAAAATACCAAATCCTACTGGAATAGTGTTATCTAAACTTGTACTTAATAATCCAGAGCTTGATTCACCAGCAACAAAATCAAAATGCGCTGTACTACCACGAATTACGGTACCTAACGCCACAACGGCATCATATTTTTTTGACTGTGCGGCAACTTTAACGGCAAGAGGAATTTCATAAGCACCAGGAACCCAAATAACAGTGATATTTTTATCATCAACTTGTCCAATACGTGTCAATGCATCAATTGCACCATTTACTAGGCTATCATTAATAAAATGATTAAAACGCGCCACTACAATTGCAACTTTAGCTTTTGGTGCAGCAACTTTACCTTCAATCGTTTGCATATAAATTCCTTATTAATTCTATTTTATGCCATTTCACTCTGTTTTGCGTGAAAATTACTTAGTAAATTGTATCACGAATTATAGACTTATCCTATCGGCAAATAGCGTTACGACCAAGTTCTACCCAATATATTATTTAAAATAAATGCAAAGAATTTAACTATTTGCAAATATATTATTTGTTAAATTTAAAATTAATTTAAATATTGTTGTTATTTCAACCATTATGATTAGAAATAATTTTAATTTATTTTTATTTCAATCCTTATTTTTACACTTAACAGTATACTTTCTAAAATCTTTTGTCCAAATAAGGAATTTTATTTTATCACTTGCAAGCTATTTTGAACAAATTACAATAGTCTATATATTTATTTATTATTGATGGAGAAATCCCAGTGTATATTGACAATATTCGTGATGAATTAAACCAAGCTATTGACGTATTAACTAATTTTGTTTCAGACGATAAAAATCTCCAACAAATCCAAAAAGCTGCTATTTTAATTGCTGATTCGTTTAAACATGGTGGTAAAGTTTTATCATGTGGTAATGGTGGCTCTCATTGTGATGCTATGCATTTTGCTGAAGAATTAACTGGTCGCTATCGTGATAATCGCCCTGCTTATCCTGCGATTGCCATATCAGATGTAAGCCACATTTCGTGTGTAGGTAATGATTTTGGATTTGATTCTATTTTTTCACGTTATGTTGAAGGTGTAGGTCAAAAAGGTGATGTGCTTTTAGGTATCTCAACTTCAGGAAATTCAGCTAACGTGCTTAAGGTTATTGAAGCAGCAAAACAAAAAGGGATGAAAATTATTACGTTAACTGGTAAAGATGGTGGTAAGATGAATGGACTTGCCGATGTTGATATTCGTGTTCCACATTTTGGTTATGCCGATCGTGTGCAAGAAATCCACATCAAAGTTATTCATATTCTTATTCTGTTAATTGAAAAAGAGATGGCAAAATAATATGTGTGAATTATTGGGTATGAGTGCTAATGTGCCAACCGATATCTGCTTTAGTTTTACTAGTTTAATTAAACGAGGTGGGGACAAAGGTCCTCACAAAGATGGTTGGGGAATTACTTTCTACGAAGGAAAAGGTTGCCGAACATTTAAAGATCCTGAGCCTTGTAGCTATTCGCCTATTGCTAAAATGGTGAAAGAATATCCCATCAAATCTAAAGCTGTGATTGCTCATATTCGACAAGCAAATCGAGGCGGTGTCGCACTAGAAAATACCCACCCATTCACCCGCGAACTCTGGGGTAAAAATTGGACTTTTGCCCACAATGGACAATTAACCAATTTCCAAAATTTAGATACAGGGCTTTTTCAACCTATTGGAGAAACCGATAGTGAATACGCTTTTTGCTATTTAATTAATCAATTACAGCAAAAATATTCACAAAAACCTGTCGATGATCTTGAGCTATTTAATTTTATTAAGCAATGTGCCAACCAATTAAGCCAACTAGGCATATTCAATATGCTACTTTCTGATGGGCAATATGTGTTTGCCTATTGCACAACAAATTTGCATTGGATAACCCGCAAAGCACCATTTGGCAAAGCAAAATTATTGGACGAAGATGTAGAAATTGATTTTCAAAAACATACAACACCCAATGATATTGTTACTATCATTTCAACCTTACCATTAACTTCAAATGAGATATGGCAAAAACTTAATACTGGCGAAGCGATTTTATTTAAAGATGGCAAAATTAGCCAATCTTCCGCATTTTAATAGGGTGCTTGGTGACTCATTTTTAAATTGATAATGCAGATAACTTAAAGTTATCCATAATATTATAGGTTTTTAGCTAGAGCAATCAGCAATACCATTGCCAATAATATATCAAAACCTTGTGAACAAATTGCCGAAATCCTAACGCAAAACCAACAAAAAGTGCACTCCAACAAACTTGGCTAACAAAGTGGGTTGAAACAAGCAGAAACACAACATAAAAACCCAAGACAATAAACAGATTATCAAGTAAAAGTATTTGCCGACCTGTTTTACGAATTTGAGATGGTATTGGCATTTATTTAACTCTTTGAGTTAAATAGTTTTGATAATCAGGAATTTCAATATCAACTTCTTGCGTAAAAATAGAGGACTGAATTAATGCATTAGCTGTGGATTGATTAGTGGCAACTGGAATATTCCAAACAGTAGATAATCGTAACAACGCTTTCACATCTGGATCGTGAGGTACAGCATTAAGTGGATCCCAAAAAAAGATTAAGATATCAATTTTACCTTCTGCAATTAATGCACCTATCTGCTGATCTCCCCCCATCGGACCACTTAACATTGGCATGATATTTAATCCTGTTTCTTGCTTTATTAATGTTCCAGTAGTGCCCGTGCCACATAAATTATGACGAGAAAGCTCTTCACGATTTTTTTTACACCAATTTAATAAAGAATCTTTCAGATGATCGTGAGCAACTAAAGCAATATTTTTTTTAGCTAGTAATTTACGTGTGGTATATAGCATCATTGTATCCTAATTCATTATTATATTTTTTTAATTTTTAACAGAGTATTAATCAAAGCGCAAGGTTTATTTAATTGATAATAGATAATAAAAAAGGCACCGAAGTGCCTTTTAAAAACAAAGATACAATCAATTAGAATTGGTAAATTAAACCAAGTGCTACTGTGTCTTTTGTTGTGCCCTTGATTTGTGATTTAGTAAATGAACCATCTTCATATAAAGCACGGCGTGCACCGATATCATCTTTATCTAACAAGTTAATTTTATAATCGATAATAGCTTGTAGGTTTTTGTTAAAGTCATAAGTTAAACCAACATCAACATATTTAGCTAAATCATTACCTTTAAGCCCTGCATCACTTGAATAACTAGATGCGTCTTTAACTTTATGTTGGATATAAGCAACAGATGGCGTTAAACGTCCTACTTCAAAGTCAATACCATATTGAGCAACTAATTCATAGCCTTTGGTTTTTAAATCATTAGCGCTACGAGTAGTTGAGGCATTATCCCAGCCATATTTTTGTTTACCTTGAATATATAACGCAGCTAAATAAAAGTTGTCGTTGTCATATTTAATACCAGCTGACCATGCTTTAGCATCTTTATGACCACCAGTTTGTGCATAACCAGCACCAACAGATAAACCAGTATCAAGCACATCCCAATCAACAACTGAACCCCATGCTTCAGCACTATTGCGTTTATCATTAAGAGTATAATTACCGAAATGACGTGTTGAGCTGTTATCTCCGTTATCCGCATATTGAACGGCAAAACGTAAACCATTCACTAAGCCAAAGAAATCTGAATTACGGTAGGTTGCAACGGCTTTAGTACGAGCTGTTAATGCATAAAGATCATTATCAGAAGCATCACCACCAAATTCTGGTAAAACGTCAGTGTAAGATGTTAATGTTTTTAATACACCATCATTGCGACCATAGTCGAATGAACCAAAATCACCAAAGTTTAAACCAGCAAATGCATAACGAGTTTCATTATCAGCATTTTTACCTGTTTTTGCTTCATATTCCCAACGACCATAGCCAGTTACGCTGTCGGTCACTTGTGTTTGACCTGACATACCTAAACGTGCAGTGGTCTTGTCACCTTCACCTGTTTGGTTATTGCGATCAGTAATATAGTTTAATGCGTAAACACGACCATAAAAGTCAACTTTATTACCGTCTTTATTCCACACTTCAATAGAAGCGTTTGCTGTACCTGCAATTAAAAGTGCAGGAATAGCGATTGCTAATAGATTACGTTTCATTTTTTACCCTCAAAGGTATTTTATATTATTAAAGATGCAAATTGCTTTGCTCTGGTTTAACAAATAACTGCTAACAATTAGCAATTATATTATTACTGTGATAGCCATTTTGCCTAATAAACATGGCTCTAATGCCACATTGCCTATTTAACAATGGAATTTAGATTTATTCTGCGAATTTTCGAATATTTTAATATTTATTATAAATTTTTTTAGGCATAAAATGTTTTTTTAGGTGGGAATGAATTTAAAAGATGAAAAAAAAGGCACCTAAGTGCCTTTTTATAAGATATTAAGCGATTAGAATTGGTAAATTAAACCAACACCTAACACATCTTTGGTACCTGGTTTAGTAGCTTTTTTATAACGCTCACCATTTTCAGTATTCAACGCAGCACCAAGATCTTTACGATCAAGAAGATTGAATTTATATTCAACAATTGCACTGAAGTTTTTGTTTAGATCATAAGTTGCACCTAAAGATACATACTTAGCCACAGGTGAGGTAAATCCACGACCAATATAACGAGTATTATTTCTGACGAAATTGAGCGAATCAGCCTTAACTTTATGTTGTACATAAGCTAAAGATGGAGTAATACGACCCACTTCTAAATCAATACCATATTGAGCCACTAATTCAAAACCTCTAATTTTTCCATCAGCATTTCTTTCATAACCGTCATTCCAACTATATTCTACTACATCTTTAAATTTAGTTTGGAAATAGTTAGCGCCTAAATATAAATTATAGTTATCATATTTAAGACCAGTTGCCCAAGTACTTTGACGTCTATCACTATTTGAAGTTTGTGCATAACCCGCACCAGCAGTTAAACCAGTGTCAAAGATGTTCCATTGAATGTTTGCACCATAAGCTTCACGAGATCCGCCTCTGATAGAGTCTTGTTTACCAAATATTCTACTTTGATTAGAATTATCACCATTATCTGCATATTGTAATGCAAAGCTTAAATCGTCAGTTAAACCAAAGAAGTTATTGTTACGATAAGTCGCAACAGCTTTAGTACGAGATGAAAGAACGTTCCAATCGTTGTTTGATGCATCACCACCAAATTGTGGTAATACGTCAGTATAAGCAGTAATTGCTTTTAACACACCGTCGTTACGACCATAGTCAAATGAACCTAAATCACCAAAATTTAAGCCAGCAAATGCATAACGTACTTCATTATCAGAATTTTTACCCGCTTTAGCTTCGTATTCCCAACGACCATAGCCAGTTACGCTATCAGTGATTTGAGTTTGGCCTGACATACCTAAACGAGCTGAAGTATCGTCACCTTCGCCTTTTTGAGCACGGTCAGTGATGTTGTTAGCTGCTTTTACTCGGCCGTAAAAGTCAACTTTATTACCATCTTTGTTCCAAACTTCGATAGATGCATTTGCACCAGCTGCTGCTAAAAGCGCAGGGATAGCTATTGCTAATAGATTACGTTTCATTTTTTACCCTCATGGTTATTTTTTAAAAAGACACTTCCATAAGTTTAGTGTCAATTTTCGTACAATAATTATTCATCCAAAAAATAATATTTTTATCTATTATTTTTCTACTTTTTACAGTAGTGTAAATTATGTATAAATTTTTTTTAAAATCAAGCGAACTTTTCATTAAATGTAGTGTCTAAGTCTAAATTTAAGCCTGTTTGATTGTTTTTTAAACTAAAACAGATTAATATCTACCTACTGTAACTCTCAATAAATTCTTGTTAGGGATTTTAATCAACTTAAAAGTTTGCATTACGCGGCGTTCTTGGGAATGGGATAACATCGCGCACATTTTGAACACCTGTTACATAAACAATTAAACGTTCAAAACCAAGACCAAAACCAGAATGCGGCACAGTACCGTATCGACGTAAATCACGATACCACCAATAATCTTCTTTTTTGAGTCCCAATTCTTCCATGCGCTTATCCAACATATCTAAACGCTCCTCACGCTGAGATCCACCAATGATTTCACCAATTCCTGGCGCTAAAACATCCATTGCCGCTACCGTTTTACCGTCATCATTCATACGCATATAAAACGCTTTAATATCTTTCGGATAGTTTTTTACTACCACTGGTGCTTTAAAATGTTGTTCAGCTAAATAACGTTCATGTTCTGAAGCTAAATCAATTCCCCAGCTGACTGGGTTTTCAAATTTAGCATCACAATTTTGTAATATAGTGATAGCATCAGTGTAATCCACTTGAGCAAAATCAGCATTAATAAAGTTTTCAAGACGATTGATTGCTTCTTTATCGACATGCTGAGCAAAAAATTGCATATCATCAGCACGTTTTTCTAGCACTTCTTTAAACACATATTTCAACATATCCTCAGCAAGCTTAGCGTTATCATCTAGATCAGCAAATGCTACTTCAGGCTCCATCATCCAAAACTCAGCTAAATGGCGAGTAGTATTTGAGTTCTCTGCTCTAAATGTTGGACCAAAAGTATAAACTTTAGAAAGTGCACAAGCATAAGTTTCAGCGTTTAATTGTCCAGAAACGGTTAAAAAAGCTTCTTTACCAAAGAAATCTTTATCAAAATCAACTTTACCATTATCAGATTTAGGCAGATTTAGCATATCAAGTGTTGAAACGCGGAACATTTCGCCCGCCCCTTCAGTATCTGATGCGGTAATAATAGGAGTTGATAGCCAATAAAAGCCACGATCATTAAAAAACTGATGAATTGCTTGCGCAAGCGTATGGCGTACACGCGTTATCGCACCAACAATATTGGTTCTTGCACGCAAGTGAGCCACTTCACGAAGATATTCAATTGAATGGCGCTTTGCTGCCATTGGGTAAGTTTCGGGATCGTCAACAAAGCCATACACTTCAACTTGCGTTGCTTGTAATTCATATTTTTGACCTTGACCTGGTGACTCCACTACTTTACCAGTGACTTTAACGGAACAACCAGCTGTTAGACGCAAGATTTCTTGTTCATAATTAGGTAAATTATTTTCAATAACAGCTTGAATAGGATCAAAGCAGGAACCATCGTAAACAGCTAAAAATGAAATACCTGCTTTAGAATCACGGCGAGTTCTTACCCAACCTTGAACTGAAATAGTGCTACCAACAGCAATTTTGCCTTGTAACACATCAACAATAGGTGCAACTGAAGTCATTTAATTATCCATCTCTACATTAATTTGTTTAAGTAATATTTAAAGTAATACAGATATATTCTAAAGACTATCCCATAACGAAATGGAATTCTTGAATAACTTGTTTCTTATTACTAATTTTTAGTTTCTAATATTAATAATAAGTTAAACATGAATTATTATCATTGTTTAACACTAAAAGTTCGTTTTAATTCATCAATAAAATCTAAATCCTGAGATATCGTTTTACCTGGACTATCTGATAGTTTAGCCACAGATTGATTATTACATTCCGTTAATTTAAGCACAATGTTCAATGCTTTGGTATTGACCTCTTTAGATGGAATATCACAAGCTAAAAAACCACCGACGCCAAAAGATAATTTTACGCGATGATTAAAATGTTGATAGATTTTAATCGCCTTATCAAAATTTAAGCTATCAGAAAAAACCAAAAGTTTAGTTTGTGGATCTATGCCCAATTGCTGATAATGAGCAATTGCTTTTTCACCCCATTGAATTGAATCACCTGAATCATGACGAAGCCCTTGATAATGGGAAGCAAAATGCAAATCAAAATCACGTAAAAATGCATCCATTGTAATACAATCTGTTAATGCTATTCCTAAGTCATGAGGATATTCATCTAACCAAACTTGAAGAGCATTTCTTTGGCAATCTTGAAGATTAGCACTTAAACGTTGATGAGCTTGAAACCACTCGTGTGCTTGGGTTCCAACAGGAGTAAGCCCTAAACGATAAGCCAGTAAATAATTGCTAGTACTATGAAAGTTATGAAAGTGTGTTTTCAAATAACTGACAACTGCCTCTTGCACCGCAAACGAATAACGCCTACGCGTACCAAAATCCATTAAATTAAAGCCCGACATATCCATATTAGCTGTTTTTTCATTAAACACCGCCAATTTATCTTTTAGCCGAGCTAGTGCCTCAGAAACTCCAATATTAGGTGAACGATCTTTATGAACAATTTCACTGATAACGGCAAGTAATGGCACTTCCCATAGAATAACATCTAGCCATTTACCTTCAATTGTAATAGAAAGCACTCCATCTTCATTTTTTATAGTGAGCAAATCACTATTGAAACGCCATTTTTTAAGCCAATTTAAATAGTCAGATTTAAAAAAGGAAATATTTGATAAATAGTTAAATTCATCATCAGACAGCGCTAATGATTCCATTAATTTCACTTGATGTATTATTTCATCAACATATTGTCCCAATAAATCATCACTACGACAACGAAACTGCGCAACAACAGTTACCTCAGGGTAGTAATGAAATACAGCTTGCTGCATATGCAACTTATAAGCATCAGTATCTAATATTGATGTAATTATTGCTGGTAACATGTAAATTTAATGCTATTGCTTTAAATAAAAATTTCAAAGATTATAGCAGAATAATAATGAAGATATAGATTAATTATGTAATAAGATTGTTTTTAATCGACTATAATATCGATCAGTATAAAATATAAATTGATTTCAAACCAAAAGGTCATAACAACATGAATATAAAAACACCTGAATCGCAGCCTATTGCCAAAAATCGTCTTGATTATAAATCACCCGATTTTACCATTACCGACATTGATCTTGATTTTGATTTAGCTCCCGAAATAACAACCGTCACAGCTCGTAGCCGTGTTATTAAGAAAAATAATGAAGTGGACAATTTAATTTTAGATGGTGAAGATCTTAAATTGATTTCTGTTAATATTGACGAACAACCATGGCATGATTATCAGCTCACAAAAGCTGGCTTAATCATTCAGCGTGTTCCAGCAGAATTTACATTAACGATTGTTAACGAAATTAAACCAATTGACAATACAGCACTTGAAGGATTATATGTATCAGGCGAAGCGCTCTGTACTCAATGTGAAGCAGAAGGATTCCGCCATATTACCTATTATCTTGACAGACCTGACGTTCTTGCTCGCTTTTCAACACGTATTACCGCGAATAAACAACATTATCCTTATCTACTTTCGAACGGTAATCGCATAGCGCAAGGCGAGCTTGCTGATGGACGTCATTGGGTACAATGGCAAGATCCTTTTCCAAAACCGGCTTACTTATTTGCATTAGTTGCTGGTGATTTTGATATTTTAAAAGATCAGTTTATCACGCAATCAAAACGGAAAGTTGATTTAGAAATTTACGTTGATAAAGGTAATTTAGATCGTTCGCAGTGGGCTATGACAAGCTTAAAAAATGCCATGCGTTGGGACGAAACACGCTTTGGGCTTGAATACGACTTAGATATCTTTATGATTGTAGCGGTTGATTTTTTCAATATGGGAGCAATGGAAAACAAAGGATTAAATATCTTTAATTCAAAATATGTGCTTGCCAAGCCACAAACAGCAACAGATGATGACTATTTAGGTATTGAAGGTGTAATTGGTCATGAATATTTTCACAACTGGACTGGTAATCGGGTAACCTGTCGCGACTGGTTCCAACTTAGTTTAAAAGAAGGATTAACTGTATTTCGAGATCAGGAATTTAGCGCTGATATGGGATCTCGTTCAGTAAAACGCATTGAGGATGTCAAACTTTTGCGCACCGTTCAATTTGCCGAAGATGCTAGCCCAATGTCTCACCCTATTCGGCCTGAACAAGTAATAGAAATGAATAACTTTTACACAGTCACCGTGTACGAAAAAGGCGCTGAAGTTATTCGAATGATGCATACTTTATTAGGAGAAGATAAATTCCAAGCAGGGATGAAACTTTATTTTAAACGCCATGATGGTAGTGCCGCAACTTGTGATGATTTTGTTGCAGCCATGCAAGATGCCTCAGGTATTGATTTAACTCAATTTAAATTATGGTATAGCCAATCAGGAACACCTGAATTAACCGTTACCGATAATTATAACGAGAAAAATCAACAATATACTTTAACAGTAGAACAATATACGCCAGCTACTCAAGATCAAGCACAAAAACAAGCTTTGCATATCCCACTTGATATCGAGTTATATCAACATAATGGTGAAATAATTCCACTGCAATACCAAGGCAAATCTGTTCACCATGTTTTAAATTTAATACAAAACAAACAACAATTTATCTTTGATAACGTAACTCAAAAACCGATTATTTCAGTATTACGTGATTTTTCAGCACCTGTTAAGTTAACTTATGATTATCAAGATAATGATCTTATTTTCTTAATGCAACACGCTACTAACGCATTTAGCCGTTACGATGCAGCTCAAATGTTATTAGCAAAATATGTTCGCTTGAATGTGAAAAATTATCAAGAAAATCAAAATTTAATGTTGCCTGATTCAGTATTAGATGCATTTAGAGCCGTATTGTTATCAGAAAAAACTGACCCTTTCCTTATTGCACAAATCTTAACCTTGCCATCTGAAAACGAGTTGGCGAATTTATTTACTGTGGTTGATCCAATCGCAATTCATCAAGTGCGTCTATTTTTGTTAACGCATTTTGCAAACGAACTTTATGATGAATTATTAGCCATTTATCACCACAATAAAACATCACAATATCAAATTAAACATAATGACATTGCTAAGCGGTCACTTAAAAACTGTTGTTTAACTTTATTAGCTCATGCCGATGATAATTCGCACGCCAATACATTGGTTAACCAACAATATTATCAAGCAAATAATATGACTGATTGTTTAGCCGCCTTGAGTGTTGCTGTAAAAGCTGAACTTGATTGTCGAACTGAGTTATTGGCTAACTTTGATGACAAATGGCATCAAGATGGACTTGTTATGGACAAATGGTTAGCACTAAACGCAACAAGCCCAGAAAAGAATGTTCTTGTTACCGTGAAAAAATTATTAACTCACCGCTCATTTACACTCAGTAACCCAAATCGGATTCGTGCATTAATTGGAGCATTTGTAAATAATAACCCTGTGGCATTTCACGCTGAAGATGGCAGTGGTTATCAATTTTTAGTTGAAATTCTCACTGAGTTAAACCAAAAAAATCCGCAAGTTGCAGCAAGGCTTATCGATCCTCTAATTCGATTAAAACGTTATGACAAAAATCGTCAACAGCAGATGCAAAAAGCACTTGAGGCATTGCTAAAAATTGAAAATTTATCTAAAGATTTATTTGAAAAAATTAACAAGGCACTAGAAGCCTAAATAGGAAATAGCATTCTGCAATATCGTTGTAGGATGCTATTAATAAATTTAAAATTGAAGTTGAAATTTTATACTAAAACGTATAGTTTCCTGAAACTTTTTTACAAGCACTCTAATAAGTTTTAAATAATGACAATAAAAGAAATCACTCCCATAGAACTTGCACAAAAATTAAATCAGCAAGATAATCTATTTCTACTCGATGTACGAGAACCCAATGAAATAGCCATTTGCAGTATTGGCAACGCAACTCATATTCCAATGAATATGATCCCTTTATATCTAGATAAAATCCCAGATGAAATCGATATTGTTATTTATTGTCATCACGGCAGACGTAGCCTAACTGTTGCTCATTATTTAGCAGAAAACGGTTTTGATCCTAACTTTCTCTATAATCTTACAGGAGGGATTGATGCTTGGGCGCTAACAATTGATAAACAGATGGCACGATACTAAAATGCCCGTTATCAAACGGGCTTTTCTTCATTACTTTACCTTGCTATGCTTATTCTTGAGGCATCACCCAATAACCATTTTGGTTATGCGTTTTCATATAATCTTTAAATTGTTGAGATTGATAAATACGCTTCACATCTTGAGCCCATCGACTATTTTCGTCTCCTTCATTCACTACAACCATAATTTCCAAATCAGGAATGATGGTTTCAGAAAGTAATGCTTTGTTCGAGTCAATATTAGCAGAATAAACAATGCTACCTGGAATTACCGCAAAATCTAATTCATTAAGCACTCTAGGAATATTGGCCGAATCCATTTCAATAATTTCAATACCTGCAATATTTTGAGCAATATCATTTTTACTAACAATAATAGGATTTGTATTATTTTTTAATTTTATCCAACCAGCTTTTTCTAGTAGATTATATGAACGAGCTGCATTAGAAGCATCTTGTGGAATAGCAACTTTTGCTCCTGAAAAAACTTGCGTTAATGAGGTGAACTTATTTGAAAATATTGCCGCAGGTACCGATGGTACATGCACAACCGATTTTAAATTTGCTTTACGCTGGGCATTAAACACATTCATATAAGCTGTGTGCTGTGCAACGGTTAAATCAATACTACCTTCACTTAAAGCTACATCTGATTCAAGTAAATGCGGAAAATTCACTAATTTAACCTTATAACCCTCTGATTCAAGTATGGGTTTAACAGCATCATTAAAAAGATCGTTATATGGACCTGGTGATACGCCCATGCTAATTTCTTTTTTTGTCTGATTATCGACTGGTTTAGACGAATTATCACAACCAATAGTCAAAAACGCTAAACTAGCAACTAAAACGACTGATATGTATTTAAATATTTTTTGTTTGATAAACGCATTTTTCATTTCAGCTATCCTCTATAAGCTATAAGCATTAAATACACTCTAACACAGAAAAAAGCATTCATTTATTCCAAGTAATTCTATCTTATAACTATATGGAATAAGATATAAAAAACGATTATTAGAGCAACAATTTAACCTGTGATACCGTTAGATATATCAATTATTGTCAATCGTTGAATATGCCATATAAACACCTGCAATAAATGATTCAGCCAAATTGCCTAGGCAAGCACTTATTCAACTAGAACAAAATAAATAGGTGATGAACAATGATTAAATTTGAACATGTCTCAAAACAATATGAAAGAAATGGCGTCACAACACAAGCTTTAAACGATATTAATTTAACCATCAGTAAAGGTGATATTTACGGCATTATTGGTTACAGCGGCGCAGGTAAAAGTACCTTAGTGCGCTTAATTAACTTTCTTGAAAAACCAACACAAGGCAATGTCATTATTCGAAATAAACTATTAAATCAATTATCTAGTAATGAATTACGTCAAACCCGTCAAAAAATTGGTATGATTTTTCAGCATTTTAATTTACTTGAATCAAAAACCGTATTTGAAAATATTGCTATTCCTTTAATTTTAATCAAAAAAGGTAAACATTCGATTAAACAAAAAGTCTATGAACTTTTGGAATTTGTTGGATTAAGTGATAAAGCTAACAGCTATCCCAAAGAGCTTTCTGGTGGGCAAAAACAGCGCATTGGTATCGCCCGAGCATTAGCCAACGATCCTGATATTTTACTATGTGATGAAGCAACTTCAGCACTTGATCCACAAACCACTCAAGCTATTTTAGATTTAATCAAAAAAATCAATGAAGAATATAAAATAACAGTCGTGTTAATCACTCACGAAATGCATGTAATTGAACAAATTTGCCATAAAGTTGCAGTAATGGAAAAAGGCAAGATTATAGAACAAGGTAACGTACTTGACGTATTTGGACAACCAAAACACCAAACTACTCAAAATTTTGTTAGCTCAGTGATCAACGATCAAATTCCAAATGGTGTTGTGGAAAATTTGTTAGAAATAGAAGGTAAAAAAGACAATATTAAATTATTTAAGCTCGAATTCTTAGGAAGATCTGCGTCAGAACCCGTGATAAATTCACTTATACTGCAACAAAAAGTTATCGTCAATATTTTGTTTGCCCATATGTCAGAAATCGAAAAAACGGTTTTAGGTAGTATGTTTGTTCAACTAAAAGGTAACGATAGTAATATCAAAGAATCAGTACATTACTTACGTGAGCGCGGTGTGCAAGTCACTGAAATTAAACATTGGGAGATGAGTAAAAATGGAAATATTTAATACTATAATTGACTATTTGGCCTCTTGCTTTGCAACATCAGTAACCACTGAACAATTTGTTCAAGCATCCTATGACACCCTAATTATGGTAGTTTTCTCCTTAATTTTAGGTTCATTAATCGGAATTCCACTTGGTATTTGCTTAGTTACAACAAGACCTTATGGACTATTGGAAAATCGTCGAGTGTTTCGTATTATCAACCCGATTATTAATATAGTTCGCTCATTGCCTTTTATTATTTTATTAGTTGCTATCCAACCTTTAACAAAGGTCATTGTAAATAGCTCTATTGGCACTATAGCAGCGATTGTTCCGTTAACATTTTATGTTGCTCCTTACATTGCTAGGTTAGTTGAAAATTCATTACTTGACGTGAATAGTGGTATTATTGAAGCAGCTCAATCAATGGGAGCGACGCCAATACAAATTATTTGGTATTTTATGTTACCAGAGGCATTTAGCTCTTTAATTTTAACGCTTACAACTGCTACTATAGGTTTAATTGGTGCTACAGCGATGGCTGGTGCTATTGGCGCTGGCGGTATTGGTGATTTAGCTGTGTCATACGGTTATCAACGTTTTGATAATACTGTTACTTATATCTGCGTGGTGATATTAGTTATCGCTATACAATTTATTCAAAGCACTGGTAATTATTTAGCTCGTAAAGCACGGCATGAATAAAACACATAATCACTTTTAGTTATGCATGATCAGTAAAAAATGGGGGGAGCTAAAATATAACTTTCCCCATTTATTATTTAGAAAAATAGCCTTAATTATCTTTTATCTCTCTAATAAGATATTTTACGTAAAACCTCTGTTTGTCTATAAAAATCAGCCATCGAGTATAAAAACTATTTATTGAGCAGTTATACACAAATAGGCAACACGTTTAATTGATTTCTTTATTTACAAATATCAAGTAAAATAAGCAAAATTTTACCATTCTAGAAATCTAGGAAATCAATGTGACAAACGCATTACAACAAAATTTGGTTGAAATTCACGATATGTCTTTTTATCGTGGAACAAGGCCTATTTATAAAAATATGAGTTTGAATGTCCCTAAAGGAAAAGTGACAGCAATCATGGGACCTTCAGGAATTGGTAAAACCACACTACTAAGGCTCATTGGTGGTCAATTAAAACCGCAGTCAGGAAAAATTTTATTCGATGGAGAAGACATTCCAAGCATGTCTCGCTCCCGACTTTATGAAGTACGCAAACGTATTAGCATGTTATTCCAATCGGGTGCTTTATTTACCGATCTAACTGTGTTTGATAATGTTGCTTACCCACTACGTGAGCACTTCAAATTACCTGAACCTATATTGCATAATTTAGTCTTAATGAAATTACAAGCTGTTGGTTTACGTGGTGCAGCTCAAATGATGCCATCGGAACTATCTGGTGGTATGGCAAGGCGAGCAGCATTAGCTAGAGCCATTGCGCTTGATCCCGATTTAATTATGTTTGATGAACCTTTTGCTGGGCAAGATCCTATATCCATGGGTGTTATTGTTAAACTGATATCTGAAATAAACCAATCATTAGGATTAACCTGTATCGTTGTTAGCCATGACGTGACCGAAGTGCTCAGTATTGCAGATTATGCTTACATTGTAGCCGAACAACATATTATTGCAGGTGGTACACCACAACAATTACGTGATAATGATGATTTACGAGTAAAACAATTCCTTGACGGGTTGGCTGATGGTCCAGTACCTTTTCATTATCCTGCTGAAGATTACAAATTAGACCTAAGCAGAGGTACAAAATAATGTTAAATTTACTGGCAAAATTAGGACAATGGTTTATTGATATCATTGCGATGATTGGTCGTTCTGGTGTGATGCTCTTTAGGGCATTAATTGGTAAGCCACAATTTAATAAACAATTCCCATTACTCATTAAGCAATTTTATTTTGTTGGTGTACAATCACTCACTATTATTATTGTTTCTGGTCTTTTTATTGGCATGGTTTTGGCCTTACAAGGTTATTTTATTCTGACCACTTTTGGTGCTGAAGCCAGCCTTGGAATGATGGTAGCCCTTGCTCTACTTCGTGAGTTAGGTCCTGTTGTTGCTGGTTTGCTGTTTGCAGGTCGTGCTGGCTCTGCATTAACGGCTGAAATCGGCTTAATGAAAGCAACTGAGCAGCTATCAAGTATGGAAATGATGGCAATTGATCCATTACGACGTATTATTGCACCTCGTTTTTGGGCTGGTTTTTTCAGTATGCCATTTTTAACTGCAATTTTTGTTACCGTTGGTATTTTAGGTGGTGTTATTGTAGGTGTTGATTGGAAAGGTATTGATGCAGGCTTTTTTTGGTCATCTATTCAAAGTAATGTTGATTGGTGGCATGATCTAGGTAACTGTTTTGTAAAAAGCTTTGCATTTGCCATTGCCAGCACTTGGATTGCACTTTTCAATGGTTATGATTGTGTACCAACATCAGAAGGAATTAGTCGAGCAACAACAAGCACTGTTGTTTATTCATCATTAGTAATTTTGGGGTTAGATTTTATTTTAACCGCATTAATGTTTAGTCATTGAGGTCATTAAACATGAGTCGTAAAGTTGAAATCACTGTAGGATTATTTATGGTACTGGTCATTTGCTCGGTACTTTTTTTATGTTTCCGTGTAACGGATCCAACATCATTTGCTAGTCATAATTCATATCGAGTTTATGCTGTATTTGATAATATTGGCGGATTAAAAGCACGCTCTCCAATCAAAATCGGTGGCGTTGTGATTGGTCGAGTCAGTAATATAACACTAAAATCATCAGATCTTGATGTATATAAACCCTATGTAACAATAGATATTGATGCACAATACAATCAAATTCCAGTTTCAAGTTCGCTTTCAATTAAAACATCAGGTTTATTAGGTGAACAATTTATTGATATTAACTTTGGACTTGATAAAAGTACTGAATTAGAACTTGATTCATTGGATAGCGAAGGCACAAGCAACAATTTGCCAACAAATAATCATGAACCAGCTTATTTTCATGATGGTTTTGTAATATACAACACTAAACCAGCAATGGTTATTGAAGACTTAATTGGTCAATTCCTTTATAGTACTGGAGGTTCGACCGATGATAAAGATAAGAAACAAGATACACAAGATATAAATGAAAATTAAGGAGTTTTGTTACTATGTTAACCAAATTTAAACACACTATTTTTTTTGCATTAGCTTTAATATTTAGTGCTAATGCGTTTGCTGAAAATGATCCTTATAAAGAGATGGAAATGGCTGCTAATAAGATTTTTAGCACCATGAATGCACAATCTGCGACATTAAAATCAAATCCTAACAAACTAAAAGAGATCGTAAGAACAGATTTATTACCTTATGTACAAGTAAAGTATGCTGGCGCATTAATTTTAGGTAATTATTATAAAAGTGCTACAGATGCGCAACGTAAAGCCTATTTCGCTGCTTTTGAAAACTATTTGGTACAAACTTTTGCTCAAGCATTATCTATGTATAATGGCCAAACTTATCAGGTTGAATCGCCAAAAGATTTAACAGGCAAAACGCTTATCTCTATTCGTGTTTTATTAAACCAACCTAATAAAAACCAACAACCATTGCGAATTGATTTCCAATGGCGTAAAAACTCTGTCACTGGCGAATGGAAAGCTTATGATTTAGTTGCAGAAGGCGTCAGCATGATCACCACCAAGCAAAATGAGTGGTCAACAATTTTACGCCAAGATGGTATTGACGCATTAACTAAACAATTAACTGATCTTTCAAATCGCAATATTGACCCAAACGCTAAACCAAAAGGCTAGCCATAATGTCGCGAATAAAAACAGAAAAACAACAAGAAATATTATCTTTACAGGGTGAACTTGATGTTCACTCTTTAAACGATTTGTGGTCAACACAAAATACTATTTTAAATGGTGTAAATTGCATTGATGTTGCGCAACTTACTCGGGTTGATTCTTCAGGGCTCGCAACTTTAATTTATTTTTGCAATAAATATCATGTAAAGCTCAAAGGTATTAATCCTCAGCTACAAACATTAATTACATTGTATGATCTACAACCTGTAATTAATATTTAAAAAATGTTAAGTTTTATACTGAAACACATAGTTACCTGAAACTTTTTAACAAAAAATTCCCCCATAATTTACATTAATGATGAGTATGAATAATGGATAAACAAGAAATTATAAACAAATTAAAAAATTCGCTTGAACTTGATGATGTACATGTCCTAACCGATGATGGAAGCCATTTCCAAGTTATTGCTGTAGGAGAATTATTTGCCGATTTAAATCGAGTGAAAAAACAACAAGCAATCTATGCCCCTTTGGCTGAATTTATTAATGATAACCGTATTCATGCGCTTTCTATAAAGACTTATACCCCCACTGAATGGCAACGTGAACGCAAACTTATGGGATTATAACCATTTCTTAGCATGATAATCCCTTGAATTAATTGTTTTCGCCACCATATTATGTTGTATCAATAGACAACACCATTTGTATAAAGGTATCGCTACATGACTAATCCATTATTAACAGATGCACCATTACCCCTTTTTTCACAAATTAAACCCGAACATGTTTTGCCTGCTATACAAGAAACTTTAAAAAACTGCAGAAATACCATTGAAGCAGTATTAAAGCAAAATAGCCAATATACTTGGGATAACTTAATTCAACCAATTGATGAAGCAGACGAAAAATTTGGACGAGCTTGGTCTCCAGTTAGTCATCTTAACTCAGTTAAAAATAGCCCTGAATTACGTGAAGCTTATGAAGCTTGTCTGCCATTACTATCTGAGTACAGCACATGGGTTGGGCAACATAGACCTTTATATCAAGCTTATAAGCAACTCAAAGAAAGCGAACAATATGCTACTTTAACCAAAGCACAGAAAAAAGTGGTTGATAATGCACTACGTGATTTTGAATTATCTGGAATTGGCTTACCCGATGACAAACAGAAACGTTACGGTGAAATTGTCGCAAAATTATCAGAATTATCCTCAAAATATAGTAACAATGTGCTCGATGCCACCATGGGATGGTCAAAATTAATTACCGATATCAAAGAACTATCTGGCATGCCTGAAAGTGCGCTTTCTGCCGCAAAAGAACAGGCTAAATTAAAAGATAAAGAGGGCTGGTTACTAACCTTAGATATACCAAGTTATCTTCCCGTCATGACCTACTGTGATAATCGTGATTTACGATTTGAACTTTACCAAGCCTATAATACTCGTGCGTCAGATCAAGGACCAAACGCAGGTAAGTGGGATAACACTGAAATTATCAAACAAATCTTAACGCTTCGTAATGAGCTTGCACTATTACTAGGCTTCGATAATTATGCTAATAAATCATTAGCAACAAAAATGGCAAGCTCAACCGCTCAAGTCATTGAGTTTTTGAACAATTTAGCAACTAAAGCTAAACCTCAAGGTGAAAAAGAGTTAGCAGATCTTAAACGTTATGCTTATGAGTTTTTTGGCGCAAGTGACATCAAACCATGGGATATAGCTTATTATAGTGAAAAGCAAAAACAGCATTTGTACGCTATCAACGATGAAGAATTGCGTCCTTATTTCCCTCAACAACGAGTGATTAATGGTCTATTTGAAGTAGTGCATCGCATTTTTGGTATTACAGCCAAAGAGCGACAAGGCGTTGAAGTTTGGGATCCTGAAGTTAAATTTTATGATCTCTTTGCCGCAAATGGTGAGTTAAAAGGTAGTTTCTATCTTGATTTATATGCACGTGAACATAAGCGTGGCGGTGCTTGGATGGATGATTGTATTGGTCGTATGCGTTTTGCTGATGGTCATGTACAAAAACCCGTTGCCTATTTAACTTGTAACTTCAATCGCCCTGTTGGTGATAAACCAGCACTATTTACACACGACGAAGTCACAACCCTTTTCCATGAATTTGGTCATGGTTTACACCACATGTTAACCGAAATTGATACTTCATCAGTTTCTGGTATTAATGGGGTGCCATGGGATGCTGTTGAATTACCAAGTCAATTTTTAGAAAACTGGTGCTGGCAGCCTGAAGCGCTTGCATTCATATCTGGGCATTATCAAACTGGTGAACCGTTACCAACTGATATGTTAGAAAAGATGCTAGATGCTAAAAACTATCAAGCAGCACTATTTATTTTACGCCAATTGGAATTTGGTCTTTTTGACTTTAAATTACATACACAAAAAGATCCTGATATTTTAAATACATTGGCTGAAATAAGAAAGCAAGTTGCCGTTGTTCCTACCGTTGAATGGGGAAGATTTCCACACGCATTTAGCCATATCTTTGCTGGTGGTTATGCTGCAGGTTATTATAGCTATTTATGGGCAGAAGTATTATCCGCTGATGCATTTTCACGTTTTGAAGAAGAAGGTATTTTCAACGCTAAAACAGGCAATGCATTTCTTGATAATATCTTGTCACAGGGTGGTAGCGATGAGCCTATGACATTATTTAAAAACTTCCGAGGGCGTGAACCTCAACTTGAAGCATTACTTCGTCATTATGGTATCCACTAATTCTAACTTTGCTCAGCTAAAATTATTAGCTGAGCAGTGGTTATCCACACATGCTGATCTTCCATTCGCTCTTGTTACCCAAAACAATCAACTTGAGTTACAAAAAACTGACGAACCAAAACTAGGGGCAATATGCGTAAACTTTGTTTCTGGAACAATGGCTCATCGTCGCCAATTTGGTGGTGGACGTGGCGAAGCAATTGCTAAAGCAGTAGGTATCAAAGGTGAGTATTTACCTACAGTTCTTGATACCACAGCAGGGCTTGGTCGAGATGCATTTGTTTTAGCATCAATCGGTTGCCATGTCACTATGTTTGAAAGGCATCCTGTTGTTGCTGCATTGCTAGAAGATGGCTTGCAGCGTGCCTACCAAGATCCCCAAATCGGTAGTTGGCTTGAGCAACATTTACGTTTAATTTATCATTCAAGCATTGAGGGATTGAGCACTTACCCTGAAAAACCTGATGTTATTTATCTCGATCCAATGTTTCCGCATCGTCAAAAAAGTGCGCTTGTCAAAAAAGAGATGCGTATTTTTCAACTATTAGTTGGTAGTGACAACGATGCTGACAGCTTATTAGAACCCGCAAGGCAACTTGCCAAAAAACGTGTAGTTGTAAAAAGGCCCGATTATGCACCGTTTTTAGCCAACCAAAAACCGACGGCAGAAATTAAAACTAAAAATCACCGTTTTGATATATACACACCTCTAGAGTAATACAAGGATATTGTTTAAATTATGCGATTAGATAAATTTCTCGCTCATCACTTAGGCGCTAGCCGCACTATTGTAACCAAAGAACTCAAAGCTAAAAAAGTCACCGTCGATGGCGAAATAGTAAAATCAGGCGCTTACCAGTTATTACCCGAGCAAGTGGTTGAGTATGATGGTTATGAAATCATACCCGTAACCAATAATCGTTACTTTATGCTTAATAAACCTCAAGGTTATGTCTGTTCGACTGATGATCCTGACCACCCTACTATACTTTATTTTATTGATGAACCGATGCCTGAAAAATTGCATGCAGCAGGTAGACTTGATCTTGATACTACAGGACTTGTTCTACTTACTGATGATGGTAAGTGGTCACACCGTATTACATCACCCAAACATCATTGCGAAAAAGTCTATATCGTCACAGTTGAACAGCCATTATGTATTGAACTGATTGATATATTTAAAAATGGTATCCAATTAAAAAATGAGAAATCACTTACCAAACCAGCGAAATTAAATATTATTGATGACTTTCACGCTGAATTAACTATTAGTGAAGGACGATATCATCAAGTTAAACGCATGTTTGCAGCAGTCAATAACCATGTTGTTGAATTGCATCGCAAACAAATAGGTAAGGTAATTCTTGATATACCTGAAGGTGAATATCGACCACTTTCACAAGATGAAATCGACTCGTTTAATTGACACATATAATTTACATTAATCTTAATAGCAACTTTCCATTTAGATAAATGAATATTTTTTAAATAATTTTATCTCATTTATATGACATTTTTTAGGTGCATTTTAAAAAATTTGAAGGAAGTATGACGTGCCAACTCAAGATTGTTTAAGTGATATTAAAATTTCCAAACAAGCGCTTATTTTTATCCTTGGATTACTTTCTATGTTGATGCCTTTATCCATAGATATGTATTTACCTAGTATGCCAACGATTGCACGCGACTTTAATGTAACCGATGGCACGGTACAGCTAACAATTAGTTGCTATTTATTAGGATTTTCTGTTGGACAACTTTTATTTGGACCACTCACAGATAGTTATGGGCGTCGTAATGTTCTCATTTTGGGTCTAATTATTTTTATAGTTGCGGCGTTAAGCTGTGGTATTGCCAACAATATTAATCAATTAATTACAGCTCGCTTTTTCCATGGCATTGCGGCAGCGGCTACAGCAATAGTCATTAATGCGTTAATGAAAGATATTTATCGTGATCGTGACGAATTTTCTAAAATGATGTCATTTGTCATGCTGATATCCAACGTAGCACCATTACTCGCACCAATTATTGGTGGATTTATTTTATATTGGTTTAATTGGCAAGCCAATTTCTACACTATTAGCCTAATTGCTTTGACTTGCTTTGGTCTAGTGATCGCATTTATTCCTGAAACACTTACAAAAACAAAACGCAATAAATTTAGTTTAATTCGTATTTTAAGTAATTTTATTACACTGTTCAGGCATCGCCAAGTATTAACTTATATGATGTTAGGTGCATTTTCTGGAGCTGGATTATTTTCATTTTTAAGCTTAGGACCTTTTGTATATATGAATCTACACGGTGTTGCATCAACTAATTTTGGCTACTACTTTGCATTCAATATAATAGTTATGGTGTTTATGAATACATTAAATAGCCGTTTTGTTAAACATGTTGGCTCGATTAAAATGATGCAGTTCGGTCTTTTGGTCCAATTTGTTATGGCAATAGGCCTTACCATCGTAACATTATTTAATCTCGGATTTGCCTATCTTGTTATTTGCATTGCAGGATATATTGGTTGTATGTCAACCATTGGTGGAAATAGTATGGCAATTGTTTTAGACTTTTATCCCTATATTGCAGGTACAGCCTCATCTCTTGCCGGTACAATTCGTTTTGCAATCGCTGGGGCAATAGGCATATTATTATCATTATTGGTATCAACTCCAACTGCACAATCCATAACGGTCAATAATACAACAGAGTGGCTAATGGTTGGCTCTATGGTGTTATGTAATTTTATTTCTGTGAGCTTATTTTTGAGTGTCAAAAATAATAAAAGGTAATAATTATGATCTATCAACTAGGTGATTTACATCCACAAATTCATCAAAATTGTTTTATCGCAAAATCTGCTGATATCATTGGTGATGTCGTTTTACAAGAGGGTGTTTCTATTTGGTTCAACGCTGTTTTACGCGGTGATATTGCTCCCATACATATTGGTAAAAATAGCAATGTGCAAGATAACACTACCATCCATATTGAAACAGATATCCCTTGCATTATTGGAGAGAATGTCACTATTGGGCATAATGTTATCTTACATAGTTGCACCATTGAAGATAATGTATTAATTGGTATGGGTAGTACTATATTAAACAATGCCAAAATTGCAAAAAATTGTCTTGTTGGCGCCAACTCGCTAGTAACACACACCATACCTTATGAAGAAGGTTGTTTAATTATGGGATCACCCGCAAAAATTATCCGCAAATTAACTAAAGCTGAAATTACAGCAAATATCACTAATGCACAACGATATGTACAAAATGGTATAAGATTTAAAACTAGCCTACTTCCTGTTGCATAATAACCCAACAATAAATTGCGTTTTAAACAGTATTGGCTCTGTGAGCAAGCACAATTTATGATAAAATGCCAGCTATTTTAATAGCAATAGTTTTTAGGTACTTGTTTGAAAAAGCCCAAAATTACAAAAAAACAGATCATCACTCAATTGATTCTACTAACAATAATAGGTTTATCTGTTTGTTTATTTCTATCGCAGTTCAGTTACGATCCATCCGATCCAGGTTGGTCTCGTACAGCTTGGCACTATCCTATTAGTAATTTTGGTGGTTATGTTGGTGCATACATCTGTGACGTTCTGTTTCAATTTTTAGGCTTTATTGCTTATAGCCTACCTTTTATCGCTATTTTTATTTGTTTACAGTCAATCGTTTATTTTTATAAACATGCTAATGATCCTATAAACTACTTTAGTCTTTCATTTCGGATTATTGGTGTGTTAGCATTTATATTTAGTGCTACAGGATTTTTTACTTTAAATATTGCTGATTCTGAACAATTTGAAGCAGGCGGTTATTTAGGTGCGATAGTCATCGAAAGCCTTTTACCAATTATAGATAGCATTACTTTATCCTTAATTCTTCTTGGAACTTGCTTGGCCTGTGTCACATTATTAACTGGATTATCATGGTTAAATCTAATTGAAAAATTAGGTGCTTTTGTCATGATTTTACTACTACCGATCAGATGGTTAATTAAGCCTCGCACAGCCAATAAACTTAAACAACCAGATCCACAAAATGAAAAAACAATAGCGCAGACTGATGAGGAAATAAGAGATCCTCAATTTACAATACCTTTTGATACAAAACTAGATAAAAAATCAGATGATGATACCAATATCATTCCAACATCAAATACTATCTCTAGTGTTGAAACAACTCAAAATCAGACTGCAAATACCATCATATCGGCTGACGATAAAACAATCTCAATAAAAACAACCGATGAATTAATCAAATCATCCCACAAAGATACTCAAGTACCGCAGTCAACAACAGCGCCCCTAACAAGTGATAATCCACCAAATAAAGAGCTCGATCCTAACGAGATTTTATCTCGCCTTGAATCAATTATTCAAAACATGAATGGAAACAAAGCTACTCCAGAGCAAGAGCAAACCTTGTCTTCATCAATAGAACAAATAAAACAGGTAATACAAACACAAAAATCAGAAGAAAAACTACCATTCGATGAACCAGAAAAATACACAATTTCAGATGCACCAAGTAAACCACTGTTTACATCAGTACACAACGAACCCAAAATTAATTTTACTAATGAACAAACACCGTTTGAATCATCCATCAACCTTTCAGCTATAGAAACAACTGAAACCAAACAACCATTTATTCAAGAACCACAGGTTATTACAAGTACAAAAGACACTGCATCTATAGAAGATACACAAAACATAACAGATACAAAGACTGAAACTGAAATAAAAGAAGTGAAAGCAGACGTAGAGCAACTAGAATATGTTGACACTGAAGCTCTAAAAAAAGCAAATCCAATTATTGACGATATCTATCCTGAAGAAGATCGTGTTGAAGATATTCAACATAATCATTTCAATGAAAATGACGAAGATAGCTTAATTCATCCGTTATTAAGACGTAATGATAAACCGTTACCTAAACCGACTACGCCACTACCGTCACTGAACTTATTAACTGCGCCACCAACAGCTCGAATCGAAGTCGATCATGGTGCCTTAAACGCAATGTCGGAACTGATTGAAAAAAGTTTATCGGATTATCGAGTGAAGGCAAAAGTGGTTGATTATTTACCGGGACCTGTGATTACTCGATTTGAAATTGAACTTGCACCAGGTATCAAAGCGGCACGAATTTCAACGCTAGATCGTGACTTAGCACGATCATTATCAATGCCATCGGTTCGTGTAGTTGAAGTTATTCCGGGAAAACCTTATGTAGGTATTGAATTGCCCAATAAAAATCGTCAAACAGTCTATTTTAGAGAAGTCTTAGACAGCCCTCAATTTAAAGATGCTCAATCGCCGTTAACTGTCGTATTAGGGAAAGATATCGCTGGGCAATCAGTGGTTGCTGATCTTGCTAAAATGCCTCATTTACTTGTTGCTGGTACTACTGGCTCGGGTAAATCAGTTGGTGTTAATGCGATGATTTTAAGCATTTTATATAAATCGCAACCTGAAGATGTCAGGTTTATTATGATTGATCCCAAAATGCTAGAGTTATCTATTTATGAAGGAATACCACATTTATTAACACAAGTGGTTACTGATATGAAAGATGCCGCTAATGCATTAAATTGGTGTGTTAACGAAATGGAACGACGCTATCGTCTAATGTCAGCATTAGGTGTGCGTAATATTGCTGGTTATAACGAAAAAATAAAACTAGCAGAACAAATGGGCAGACCAATTCCCGATCCACTTTGGAAACCAACTGATAGTATGGATCTTAATATGCCGACACTCGAAAAATTACCCTATATTGTGGTTATGGTCGATGAGTTTGCTGATTTGATTATGGCTGTCGGTAAAAAAGTCGAAGAACTAATTGCACGGCTTGCTCAAAAAGCGCGAGCAGCAGGTATTCATCTAGTTTTAGCCACACAACGTCCATCGGTGGATGTAATTACAGGCTTAATCAAAGCGAATATACCAACTCGTATCGCTTTTACAGTATCAAGCAAAATTGATTCTCGCACTATTTTAGATCAAATGGGAGCAGAATCATTACTTGGTATGGGGGATATGCTTTATTTAGCCCCTAATAGCTCCATTCCAATTCGTGTTCACGGTGCATTTGTGCGTGATGAAGAAGTGCACGCCGTTGTGCAAGATTGGAAAGCACGTGGCACACCAAAATACGTTGAAAATGTCACAGTTGCGACCGATGATAGCGAAAATGGCAATTCCAACTCTTCAGATGAAGAACTCGATCCATTATTTGACCAAGTTGTTGCTTTTGTCATAGAAACACGAAGAGCTTCTATCTCTAGCGTACAACGAAAATTTAGAATTGGCTACAACCGAGCAGCCCGAATTGTCGAACAAATGGAAGTAGAAGGCATTATTAGCGCACCAAGCCATAATGGAAATCGGGAAGTACTAGCTGTATCAACACATAACGATTATTAGTTTTATCACACACCAATCCATTTAAAAGAGTGGCTTGGTGTTTACATCATAGCATCATGCAAATTAATTAAATCGAATCCCTATAGGTAACCAATAGTAATGAGTGATTATTCTCAGCAAGTAGCATTATTAGAATTACAACTCAATAATGACCCTAACCGATGTTTACCTGCGCAATTAGCAACTAAAGCATTAATCAAAGAAATTTGCTTATCACCAAAACCCGGATTAGTTGATATGAATAATAGTGGAGCACATCGTGATATGGATTTCCAAACCTTTATTCAAAGTATTAGTGCTATTTGTGTCTGGTTTGAACGTTTCTACCAATATGGTAAAACATCAGCTTTGCATAAAAATCAACTTTTTTTAGCTGGCATTAGACCAATTGGTATTAATTGCGAACAAGCGATGTTTAAAGCCACCAATCAAGTTAATACTCATAAAGGCGGGATATTTGCCTTTGGTTTGCTGCTCGGCGCTATTGGCAAGTTAGAGCAATTAAACTTACCAATCAATATACAAAGCATTTGTAACGAAGTTTCATCCATTTGCCAAGGCATTGTTCAAAGCGAGCTAAAACAAAATAATCTAACAAATTCTGTTGGTGAAAAGCTATTTAAACTCCATAACCTTACAGGAGCAAGAGGAGAAGCAGAATCAGGTTATGTAACAGTTAGAAATATCTCACTGCCTATCTTTCAACAAATGCAAAAGAACGGCTATGATGAAGAAACTTGCTTATTACAAGCGATGTTACATTTACTTGCTTTTAATCAAGACACTAATGTAGTTTCACGAGGTGGACTTGATGGCTTGGCTTTTGTGCAAGAACAAGCGAAAAAACTCATCAAACAAGGTGGCGTAATCAATCCAAAAGTACGAGAAAATTTATATCATCTTGATAGTGAATTAATAAAACGTAATTTAAGCCCTGGCGGATCAGCGGATTTAATTGCGATTACTTGGTTTTTGTCTCAATATAATGGATAAAACAAGACAATAAAAAGATAAGATTTATTGATATAAAAAGTAATTAAAAATAACAGAATTTAATATTTAACACTATTCTCCAATTAATTTTGGGGCTTTAATATCGGCCCCAATTAATATAACCAAAGATGAGTAATAATTATTGATTAATAAAATAACTCACCTTATGTGCTTCAGTCGGTAATGGAACTTCCCATTTATTTAATAACCGCTGAATTGCTTTATTTGGCAACGTAGTATCTCGTGCTGAATTACGGCGATACAACTCTTTTTCTGGTTGTTCAAGATAGACAATTTCCACATTCGCATGATAAGCATAAAGTAAATCGAGTGCTTTTTGACGCATCTCTTGCGATAAGTGGGTCGCATTCCAAATAAAAGGTTGTTTTGTTCTTAACCACTGTTTAACCTTTGCTAACACAAACTGAATAACCAGCCCTTCGTTTTCACCGTGCTTTAGTTTTAGCTCAGATCTAGCATCATCATAAGAAGCAACATCCCATGTTGGATAATGTTTACTCACCCAACTATTTTTACCCGATGCAGGTAAACCAGCTAGCATAATCACCTTAGATCCTTCTTGAGGATATAATGCATAATCGGGTAATACATTACTACCTCGAAAATATTGGATACGAGTATAATCATCAACAAATTGGCGAGGTTGATATAAACACCCTTCTTCAAGTGCCAATTGCCTAAAGAGTTCAACTTCATCAAGCGCTCGGCGTTTATCAGCACAAATACGACCTTCCATATCTGCTTTAGCTTGCAAACACAACATCCAAATAGGCAATTGCCACGATAAGCGGTGAATTAAATATTCGGGTGATTTATTTCTTACACCATCACTTAAAGCAAAAAAAGGCACTTGATGTACACTAATAATTCGGCAGATTTGTTCCCGCAAATCAAATGGCACCCCCATTCGCCATAGTAATATACGACTACGGATCTCGCCTTTTTTGGAATGCCGTGGTTGTGTAATTTTACCTGTCAACTCATCTATAACGGTGGTTTCTGGCTTAGCGATATCATGTAATAAAGCAGTCATAAATAATACAAACTGCTCATCTTCTGTTGCGTTGGTAAACTCTTCTTGCGTTAATAATGCACGCACAACCATTTGCGTATGAACCCAAACGTTCCCCTCTCCATGATGCGAGGGATCTTGTGGCGTTATTATCAAACTATTCAATTCAGGAATACAGGTTAACCATGGGCTAAAATCATCTGTTGCCAACGTACTTGCTATTTGTTGTTTTAGTACTTGGTAATTCATAATTTACCCCCGTTTAGGCATCCATTATTCCAATTCACTGTTAATTGAGGTGTATATAACTCAACACCTTGAGCCAATTGGTTTGGAATAAAAGGCTGTTCACTATGATGTTGCCCTGCATCTAAAATCGCCTGAACAAAATCCTGCCTAACCCATTTTAATCGATCAATGGTTTGTTCTTCCGATTCGATTTTAAGATATAACCCTTCCATCAAGTCAGAGTTATCGCATTGTTGCCAAGCTTTGCTTAAGTCTAGCTTTTCACGCATCACGATTTGTTCAAAGCAAGTACGCCAATTAGCGGTTTTAGCCAAAGATGGTTTGACTAACGCCAATAAATCGCTCAATTTAGAAGGTGCAATCCCTGCAAATAACACAGGTACCGATAAAACAGGACCACCAGCTAATAATTGATGTCGCTTTAGGGTAGATAAAAAACAGTTTTGTTGTCTATCCCAAATATCAAACTCACAAAAATAGTGCGGTAAAGCATCATAAAAAATAGCATGTTTTTTGTGTAACCATTCACCATAAAGGATATAGCGATCTTCTAAACGCTCAAGTAACCAATATTCATGCACGCAAGCCCAATGCTTTAAAAGGTTGAATTGGCGTTCTCGTGAACCACCTATTAAGTAATGTCCTCGAGATTGAAGCAACAGCTCACCACTAGCTGAAAAACTGATAGCACAGTTTGCACCGTCAAGTTTTTCTTCAATAACAATATATTGACCAGCTAATTGCTTATAAGGACGTTGTCCATGTTCACTATCACCAAACTGTAGGCGTGAGCTTTCTAGGTGCGGTGTTCGTGGATATTTAATTAATTCTAAATTTTGAATATAAGATTCCATTGTCATAATGTTTTCTCCAAAAAATAAGGGAAAACCGACAAGGCAAAAATCTATAGATTGAATTGCAACGAAAGGGCTTAGATAATACTAAGCAAAAGACAATATGATAGAAGATACCAAGTCGGCATTAAGATAAAGTGTTAACTACAGGCATTTTGCCACCTCGCTATAATAAAAAATTCAGGTTAAAAAAACGGCGCTATTATCAACAGTTGCTCATGCTTTGTCAAGTTTTATTATAATAAATAATTGGTTAGGGTAATAACTAATTATAAATTAATTGTTTTTATAAAAACACAAACAAAATCAATACTCTAATCAACTATTTTTGCAACACCCCTTTACCAGTTCAGGGCTCATTCTAATGCTAGATTAATGACTATATTCACCTTTAAGTGTGGTGAAAAATTGGAATGTTTTTCTATAAAACAGCTTAGATATTCAATTGATTTTATTAGTTTTTATTGGTTATTTTTTAATAAAATTAATTACTTATAGTCCGTTTTTGGGGATTTTGTATTTAAGTAAAGTCTATGTGGATTAGGTTAAGTTTCGGACGTTTTAACCTTTGGGAAAATAAATAACGCTAGAGTCAACATCCGAAACATTACCGAACAAATTACATTTAAAACTTACCCTTTTAATGCCAACCATGCCTATACTTAATCGGTCGGGAGCATTTTTTGACTTTCAGTCATTAATGCAGTCATACCTGCTCAGCGTCCAACTGAGCGGGGGCTGGATTCTTTGTTAGATTACCTCTATTTGTACCAAAATCGCCCCTTCGCCCTAAGGATTAAGTAATAAAAGCTAAAAACTAAGGTGTGGTGCAAACAGCATAATAGCCGAAGGTGGCACCCATGTTATTGCTATTGATATAGCCAGTGTCGGAGTAGACATAAAACTGACTGTTAGATATGGCATCACTCATCCAGTAACCATAGTGGGAGTGGGTGCTGTAGGCGAAGTCCGCATCAGCATAATGAGACATGTAGCCCCACTCCGTGAAAAATCCAGCTCCAATTCGACGCTGGTAACCATTCCAAACTGAAGGCGGTGTGGCGCCAGAAATAGGAACACTAGCTGTTCTGACTGCATTGGTTAAATCTCTTACCTGCGAAAGACGATACCCCAAACGACTACACCATGTTGTTTGAACAGAAACTGTATCGTATTTACTTCCTCGGTTAACAAACCACTGCTTTAACTTAAATCCATACCTCACCACTACATTATTACTACGATCCCTCCCCACTAACTCAAAGGTCTTCGGTAACCTTGGCTTAGCTATTTGATTAGGTTTAGGATTGTTCCATTGATTTATTGCCTCTGGACCTGTTAGCTTAACACGAGCTACGGCTTTTCCCTTATCCCAATTAGGAATCCACCTATCATTAGGCACAACATTGGTCACTGTTGCAGTGATTCCCTCATGCGTGACAGGTGCCCATGTCAATTCATTTATATCTACTCCAGTTATGAGTAAATCAAAATATAAATTATGCGCACCTGTAGTTGGGAAATTTAAATCGTAAGATGATGAACTTGTAGATTGAGTTAGAAAACCTTTAGTAGTACTCCATATGCTAGATGGGCCAGCGAATTTAGGATTGTCGTTAGAATCGATACCAGTCGTACCACCATATAGCAAATTCGGCCTGACCGAACAAATAACTGGTTGTGGCGGCGGAGTGATATAATACACCGCAGTACCTTCACTGAAAGTACTACTTTTGGGCACGCCATACTGCGTTGCTAAACTACCTCCCGTACTACTTAATGTTATCTTATAAGGTGCCTTACAAATATCTAAAGCATCACGACGACTAACGGTATTACCATTTTTATCCATAAATGATACCGATATATTCCCCATTGCCGTTACCTGATTATCACCATCATCATCGCCCCATTTACCTTGTGTCACCAAATCATTTAAGCTCACTGAATCAGCTGGCTGGACTATCATATCGATATTAGCCAAAGTATCCCCTATGTTAGGTAACTCGATTGGAACTGTCGATGATGAAGGATTATTTTGCGGTGTGAATGTTCGTCCATTTGATAATTTAATAGTTAATAAGTCATCTGTTTTAGTCACTTTAGTAACACCGCCATCAAAAGTTAAATAAGGCGCAGTACCGTGAATGCGCTCAGAAGTCGTTGCCGACAAAGCCTGCGATTCTATGGAGTATGGCAATAACAACAATAGCGCTAATACCAATGGAACTTTTGAAAATAATTTTATGGATAATTTCGAAGATATAAATGAGTTTCGTGCAAAAACTCGTCGAATAGGGTTATTAGATAAATTTAAGACGTAGGTTAGCCAGTGCTTGTGCCTTGTGCCTTGTGCCAAAAATGATACTGCATTACGTTCCTCGTGTCAAGTAATATTTTGTTTTATTTGAATTTTTGTAATTATTCGCTTATTTTCCTATAGCAATAAGAGTATAGCCGTTTAAAAAATAGTTGGCTAGTTTTTTGGCGGACTTTTTTGTAAAGAAATGTAAAGATGAAAACGATTGGCTTTAGAGATAGGTGAATTTTATAATTAAAATAGGGTATTATCTTTAGGACTTTTTGACTTTTACGGAATGATTAATATTGCTGATAACATCTAAAACACAAACACGCCCAACAGCCCAGTTTGACGTGCTAGCTTTATTTCGTTATCGGTATATTTTGATGCTGTGATAAGGCAAGCATATTAGCATTGTGGTGCTATAAGTGTGTTTTTTGCTCTAAAATTGTTCAGGTAGACTATTGATTTTATTGAAGTTTTTATTTTCATTTCTAAATGAAATCAAACACTTATAGGGTGGTTATTTTTTTATTACATTGAATTTGGCTTTTTAATAAAAGCGCTTTTGTTATTTGATGATAGCTATTTTATAATAACTTGTTAATAACAGCCAGTTAAAAACAAAAGCGCAAGCTTTTAAGTCGTATCGGTCGGGGTGCTATTTTGATTTTCTGCCATTAAAGCGCTAGGCTCGCAGGCTTTGCCTGCTCAGCGCCCCAACTTACGCGGGGGCTTTATTCTTTGTTATATTATCCTCTCAAGCACCGTAACCCCCTTCCGCGACCTAAGGATTAAGAACTAAACGCTAAAAACTAAGGTGCGGTGCAAAGGCCAGGGCGGCCGAGGGGGTCGCTGGCACTGAGGTTGTAGACGTAGCCGAAGCGCGAGTCAACAGCGAACTGGTTGCTACCTGCTGCTGCGTCGCTCGTCCAGGAGTCGGCGAAGGCGTCCGCATTAGGGTAGTTGTAGTCGGGCATGCAGCCCCACTCCGTGAAAAAGCCAGCGCCTATTTGACGTTGGTATACCCAATTTCCTGACGATGGCTTGGCGCCATCTACGCCATTTATACATGGGAAATTACCACGTACACCACACTTCGCATTGGTTAAATCCCTTACCCGTGGCATTCGATAACCCAAACTATTACACCATGTGGTTTGATTAGAATGGTTAGTGAATTGACCACCCCGACTGACGAACCACTGTCTCAACACAAATCCATATTTTACTACCTCAACGCCATATATATCTCTACCCACTAACTCAAACGTCTGCGGTAACTGTGGCTTAGCTATTCGGCTAGGATTCGGATTACCCCATTGATTTTTTGCCTCTGGACCTATTAGCTTAACACGGGCGACAACTTGTCCCTTATCTTCATCAGGAATCCAGTAATCATTAGGTACAACATTTGTCACTGTTGCAGTAATTCCCTCATGCGTGACTGGTTCCCATGTCAATTCTTCTATATCTCCACTTATGAGTAAATCAAAATATAAATTATGCGCACCCGTGGTCGGGAAATTTAAATTGTATGATTCAGAATTGATTGATTGAACTAAGAAGCCCTTATCAGGATTCCATATGTCAGCTGGACCTGCGTATTCGTCATTACCCAAATATAGAGTCGGCCTTACATAATTGATAACTGGCGACGGTATTACTATTGCATCACTACGATTACCTGCTCGAGCTTTTTTACCATTCAATGCCTGTAAATTCGATGAAGATGACAATAATAACAATGCTAATACTAGCAAAGCTGTTTTAGGTGATTTGAGCGATAATTTCGAAGATATAAATAAGTTTTGTGTAAAAACTCGTCGAATAGGATTATTTGATAAATTTAAGACATAGGTTTGCCAGTGCTTGTGCCTTGTGCCTTGTGCCTAAAATGGTACTGCATTTCGTTTCACCTGTCAAGTAATATTTTGTTTTATTTAAATTTTTATGTTTATTCGCTTATTTAATAAGCTCATTTTTCTAAAACGATGAAAGTATAGCCGTTTAAGGGATGATTGACTAGTTTTTTAGCGGACTTTTTTATAAAGAAATGTAAAGATGAAAACGATTGGCTTTAGAGATAGGTGAATTTTATAATTAAAATAGGGTGTTATGTTTCCGTCATTTTGAGATTTGGTGAAATTATTAATATCTACACCTACATTCCAGCTCACCCTATTTAGTGGAATAACCTCGCTTAGCTATTGGCACATTTAAACCCCATGGTAAAGCGAGTATATTAATCTTGTGGTATTGTTAGATTTTTTGCTCTAAAAACGTTCAGGTAGAGCATTGATTTTATTGAAGTTTTTTTATTTCGTTTTTTTTAATTAAATCAGACAGTTATAGAGGACAGTGGTATTGTTTGAAGTAGTGGTTTTAAATATTTTTCCCTTTTGGGGAAATGAGTAGTATCGGTGGTAACATCCGATCCAAACATCCTTGTTTGGCGTACTACCTTACTCAGTTGCTGCGTATTCTAACGCCAAAATAAGGTAGATATAGGTATTTGGTTGTTATAGAAGCTGTTTTTTCCTTTGTTACTAGTACCAATAACTAAAAAAAACTCAAATAGGTATGTTTTCAAAGCTAGTATTTTATCTGAAACAGATAAAATACTATTTCCCTAAACGTTTATATAGCCTTTCTGGTCGTCCAATTTTTCCATGATTAAGTTCGACTGTTAATAATTTGATTTGTACACAATATTCTAAATATCGCCTAGCGGTCGTTTTGCTAATATTGGCTTTTTCGACTATTTCGTCAACAGTGAGTGCTTTATCGGTTTGCATAAATAAGTCTTTGACTTTTTGTAGCGTGATTTCTTCAATCCCTTTGGAGTGGCGGTTCATATCAACAAAATCTTTAGTTTGCAAATTGAAAAGTTCGTCTATTTTTCGTTGATTGACATGTTTTTGTAGGCTTTGTCGGTATAAAAATAGTTCAAAACGCTCAAGCGAGTGCTTTAGCCTTTGGTAAGATACGGGCTTTATTAAGTAGTCAAAAGCGCCATAACGAATCGCTTTACTACAAGTATCCATATCACTTGCGGCTGTAATAAAAATAACATAGCAATCTAGATGATTGTTGATGATGTATTCAAATAATTCTATTCCTTTGCCGTCAGGTAAATAATTATCGAGTAATATTAAGGTCGGTTTTAGTTTTTCTACCATTATTTTAGCTTCTTCTAGTGTTGAAGCTATTCCAATTACTTTAACCTTTGTGTCTTTTTGAATAAACTCTGCATTTAGTTCTGCTAAAATTGGCTCATCTTCAACAATAAGCACTTTGATATTATCTTCTTGAAATTGATTCATATAATTGCCTTTTTATTATTTAGGTATAAATACAGAAAAAATTGTTCCATAAGGGGTATTATCTTCAAATGTAATATAACCATTGGCCTTTTTTATATAGGTCGAAACAAGGTGTAAACCAATACCGTGTTCTTTACCTTCTTGCGATGTGACGCCAGGTTCGAAAATTGAATCGCGAATATTTTCATCAATGCCACAGCCTTGATCAGTTACCTCTAATACAACTTCATTTGTTGCGTCGCTTAGATAGAGATAAATGGTTTTATCACCACGATCATTTTTTAAGCTAGCATTAAAAGCATTATCAAGCAAATTTCCTAAAATTGACATAAATTCTATTTCGGTGATAAGTGAAGGTAATGCATTTAATTGGCATGCTGGATCAAATACTAGATTTAAGCCAATTTCGTGTGCTTTTGAATATTTGCCAATTAATAAACCACATATAGCCGGCACATTAAAATGTTTGGTAATAAAGTCTAAATTACTTTGGTTATCGGCAGAATGCAATGCAATAAATGATTGTGCTTCATCATACCGTTTCATATATATTAAACCTGATAGCGTTGCTAACCAGTTAAGATGTTCATGCCTTAATGCGCGTAAATTATCGACATATTGTGTTACTTGCGTTAATTGCATACTTAATACATTAATATCATCAAAATTACGAAAAGTAATTACCCAGCCTTGAATTTTATCATCAATAACCACTCGAACTCGGCTGGCAATAACAATCATGTTATTGAAATAGCATATATGATCGTGTATGTCTTCAGTTTGATTTTCTTTTTTGTAGATAAAGTCACTTGAGGTGATAAATTCGCTTAAATCATGTTTATGTAACTCGTCATCATTTATCTTAATATCTAACATTGTGCGAGCAGATTGATTAATATTGATAATTTTATAATTAAGATCAATGGCGATAACACCTTCAAAAATCGATTCCATGATCGACTTTTGGCTTTTTACCAGTAGTGCGATTGCTTTAGGCTCTAAATTGAACATCTGTTTTTTAATTGCTTTTGAAAAACAGTATGAAAAGATAAATAATGCTAAGAATAACAAGGAACAAAAAATGATAAACGGTATAAACTGTTTTATATGCAATGCATAAATACCATCAATCATATAACCGACCGAGACTATACCAATAATCTTACCGTTTTCAATAATTGGAGCTTTCCCCCTTAATGCTAGACCAAGAGAACCCTCACTAATAGTGATGCTACTATTACCGTTAAGAACCTCTTGATTATCCCCTCCTACCATGGGGGAATGTAAAGGGCTATTAGCTGTATGAAATAAACGGTTAGCATTAGCATCGCCAATAACAATATAGCTTGCATCACTTTGTTTAAATATATCTGTGATTAAATTAGCTATTTTATTTGTGTCTTTATCTTTGACATATTCAATTAAACTTGGTAAAACAGATAACTCTTTTGCTTGAATTTGCGCTTTTTCGCCCAAACTTCGATACAAATTTGTTTCAGTTGTGTTCCAAATATAGCTTTGTAATAGCGCAAGAACAATCAACGAAAAAAACAAAAGCGATAAAAAAAGTTTTGTGGTAAATGATAAGTGGATTTTCCTTCGCATTTTTGTATTTTCTTTTCAAATTAAGTTCAAATAAGTGTATCACAGCATAAAAAAACATATATCCTTTAAAACCATAAAAACCACAGTTAATTTATGATTTATATCACAAAAATTTCATTAATTTTTTGTAAATATACCCGCCAATAATTTTGAATAAATCAACTTATTTTGGAGAAAAAAATTAATGGTGAATTTTAACTCATCTGAGAAAAACATTAATGGAAAAGAATCAACGGGTAAGACTGTTACAGAAAATCTAACAGGTTGGCCATATAATTGGTGGCGTCTGATGGATAACTACAAAATTGGTGTTATCCCACTTCCATTATTTATTATCGCAGGTATTCTTATTTTTGCTGAAGTGTTAGTAACAGGTAAATTACCTAGCGAAATCGTTGTAATGGTAGTTACTTGTGCTTTTTTTGGTTTTCTATGTGGCGAAATTGGTAAACGTTTGCCGATCGTTGGAAAAATGGGAGCTGCCGCAATTTGTGCAACCTTTATTCCTTCTGCATTAGTTTATTATGGTATTCTTCCTGAACCAGTCGTTGTTGCAACAAAAAAATTCTATAAAGATACACATATTCTTTATTTATATATCTGTTGTATCATCGTGGGTAGTATTATGAATATGGATAAGAAAACACTTATCCAAGGATTCTTAAAAATCTTCGGCCCAATGGTATGTGGTGAAATCGTTGGTATGCTTGTTGGTGTCGGCGTTGGTTATTTACTTGGTTTAACACCATTTGAAACATTTTTCTTCTTAGTATTACCTATTATGGCTGGTGGTGTTGGTGAAGGTGCAATTCCACTTTCAATCGGGTACGCTTCAATCTTAGGTATGGAACAAGGTGATGCGCTTGGTCGTGTTTTACCAATCGTAATGTTAGGTGGTTTAACTGGTATTATTTGTGGTGGTATTTTAAATCGTATTGGTAAAGCTTATCCGCACTTAACTGGTAACGGTCGACTATTACCAGCAGATGATGAAGTTGCTGATAAAAAAGCAGCTAAAACTGAATCGATTATTGATGTAACTACATTCGCTTCAGGTGTATTATTAGCAGCTATTCTTTATATGGTTGGTATGATTGGTCACAAAGTGACTGGTATTCCAGCACCAGTAGGAATGCTATTTGCAGCAGTTTTTGTTAAATTAGTATCTGGTGTTTCACCTAAAGTATTAAGTGGGTCACAAGTTGTTTATAAATTTTTCCAAACGTCTGTTACTTACCCAATTTTATTTGCGGTGGGTGTTGCTATCACTCCTTGGGAAAAAATTGTAGATGCATTCACAATCACAAACCTAATTGTTATTGTTTGTACAGTTGTTAGTTTGGTTACTACTGGTTTCTTTGTTGCTAAAAAACTTGGTATGTATCCTGTTGATGCTGCTGTTATTTCTTGTTGTCAAAGTGGTCAAGGCGGAACTGGTGACGTGGCAATCTTAACTGCTGCAGAACGTATGGAACTTATGCCGTTTGCACAAATTGCAACTCGTATTGGTGGTGCAATTAATGTATCAGTATCATTACTTATTCTCGGCAATTTCTTAGTATAGATTTTACATATTAAATAACAACCTTGGTTTATACTAAGGTTGTTCATTTTTATTTAATATTTACAATTAACAAAATAGCTTTTAAGGAGTTTTCATGAAGCTTGTCAGTTATCTTGTCTCTGGTAGAGCAAGTTTTGGTCTTCTTACTCACAACGGTATTGTTGATTTAAAGCAAAAATTAGGTGATAAATATGCCGATTTAAAATCACTACTTGCCGATAAAGAAGGACTATCTATTGCCAAAACCTACCTTAATGCCCCAAGTGACATTGATGAACAAGACATTACTTATTTACCCGTTATTCCAAATCCAAATAAAATCTTGTGTGTTGGTATGAACTATGCCGAAAAACGAGCAGAATTTAATGAAACCAGCTCAGCACCAACGCTTTTTGTTCGTTTCCCTGATTCTCAAACAGGTCATAAAACCAACATTATTAAACCAGCTATTACTAATGAGTTGGATTATGAAGGAGAATTAGCTATTATTATAGGTAAAGCTGGTTTTCGCATTAAGCAAGAAGATGCGTTATCATATGTAGCTGGCTATAGCTGTTATATGGATGGTTCTATTCGCGACTGGCAATATACTTGGTTTACCGCAGGTAAAAACTGGCCTAGCACTGGTGCTTTCGGTCCATGTATTACAACAAGCGATGAAATTCCTGATCCAAAAGTATTATCTTTAACTACTTATTTAAATGGCGAGCAAATGCAACATGATTCAGTTAAAAATCTTGTGCATACTGTGCCTGAATTAATTTCTTATATTAGTACTTTTACACGTTTATCTCCAGGTGATGTTATTCTTACTGGATCACCAGGTGGAGTTGGTAAAAAACGTAATCCTCCAGTATTTATGAAAGATGGCGATACAATTGAAGTCGAAATTACAGGAATTGGTCGACTAACTAATTATGTAGTAGCTGAATAGAGGTAAATTTATGTACGATTTAGTTGATTATGCCGTTGTTGATATTTCTAAAGCAGAACAAGATTATAAAGAAGTTAAACAGTTGCTATCTCGCTCTGATCTTGATCTGGATTCACAAGTTACTGTTTTTATGGTAGCTAAAATCAATGAACAAATTATTGCTTGTGCAGGTATTGATCGCAATATTATTAAATGTGTTGCTATTGATCCTAATTATCGTGGCAATCAACTAAATCTAACCTTGATGGATCATGCAATAAAATATGCCAATGAAAACGGCTATTTTCATCTTTTTCTATATACAAAACCCGAAAATATAGATTTTTTTAAGGGATGTGGGTTTTATCCTATTGTTGAAATAACAGATCTTGTTGTCCTAATGGAAAACAATCCAGTTGGAATAAGGCAATATTGTAAACAACTAAGCACGCAACAAAAAGAAGGGAGCAAAATTGGTAGCATTGTTATGAATGCTAATCCTTTCACTAAAGGCCATCAATATCTTATTCAATATGCTGCAAGTCAATGTGATTGGTTGCATGTTTTTGTTGTCAATGAAAATGCATCGCTATTTTCATTTGATACACGTTTGAAGTTAGTTAAAGATGGTACTAAACAGATACAAAATGTGACGGTACATGCAAGTTCTCCTTATATTATTTCAAGAGCAACATTTCCAACTTATTTTCTAAAAGATAAGACAAAAATCGATCAGGCCTATATGGGTATCGATCTGCTTATATTCCGAAATTATATTGCTCCAGCGCTTAATATTAACTATCGATTTGTTGGAACTGAACCCTATGACGAAGTAACGAAGGCTTATAATGAAGCGATGTCTTATTGGCTTGAAGATAAAGCAGTTAGTAATCACTCCGCAATTACCTTTGTTGAAGTTCAACGAATAACCGAAGGTGATACTATTGTATCAGCTTCATTAGTAAGAAAATTATTGGCATCAGGGCAATATGAAGAGGTAAAAAAACTAGTTCCATCTACTACATGGGATTACCTTTCAGCTAATTTGGATAAATTTAAAATTTAATACGTTTTAAAAGGTAAAAAAATGAAAATACAAAAAGAAGCCATGGCGGGAACTCTTGAATCTAGCGATTTGTTAGTCAAAGTCATGCCAAACACGGGAATTGAAATTGTTATTAATAGTGATGTTAATAAACAATTTGGCGATCAAATCCGTGCGGTTGTTAATCAAACTTTAAATGAGCTTAATGTAACCGACGGTTTAATCATTATTGATGATAAAGGTGCACTTGATTGCGCTATTAAAGCTAGAGTTCAATGTGCAGTTTTACGTGGCGCAGAAGAAGAAAACTTAGATTGGAGTAAATTACTATGAAAAAATTACGTCGAAGTATGCTGTTTCTTCCAGGTGCAAACGCCGCTATGTTATCAACTTCGTTTGTTTATAAGCCTGATTCAATCATGTTCGATCTTGAAGATGCCGTTTCAATTAAGGAAAAAGATTCAGCGCGTTTATTAGTTGCACAAACTTTACTTCTTCCTGTTTATAAAGAGCACGGAATTGAAACAGTAGTACGAATCAATGCGCTTGATACTCCATTTGGTCTAAAAGACCTTGAAGCAGTTGTAAGAGCGGGTGTTGATGTAGTACGTTTACCAATGACTAACTGTGCTGAAGATATTCATGAGTTAGAAGCCCATGTTGAAAGAATCGAAAAAGAGTGTGGGCGTGAAGTTGGTAGCACTAAATTAATGGCTGCAATCGAATCTGCTCAAGGTGTTGTTAATGCCGTTTCTATCGCTAAATCTTCTCCACGTTTAATCGGTATTGCGCTAGCTGCATTTGACTATCTTGTTGATATGCAAACTGAACGTGGCGATGGTACAGAATTATTCTATGCTCGCTGTGCAGTATTGCATGCAGCACGTGTGGCTAAAATTGATGCTTTTGACGTTGTTTACTCTAATGTTAATGATGATGAAGGTTTCTTGAAAGAAGTCAGCTTAATCAAAAAATTAGGTTACAACGGTAAATCGCTCATTAATCCTAGACAAATTGACCTGCTCCACAATGCTTATGCTCCAACAGCAGCTGAAGTTGAACATGCTCAAAAAGTAGTTGAAGCAGCAGAAGAAGGAGAAAGAAAAGGCCTTGGCGTTATTTCTCTAAATGGCAAAATGATTGATGCACCGATTATTGCTCGAGCTAGAAAAGTTATCGAGTTGGCTAAGTATTCTGGTGTACGTAAAGAAATTTGATAGGATTGAAAAATGACTACTTCTATAAACAAAAAAATTGATGATTTGCTTAAACAGCACCCTGATCTCAAGAATATTAAGCCTTTTGTTGATGCTAACGCAACAACTCCATATTTAAAAGATGAGTCTAAATACACGCGTAAATTGTGTGATTCTATTGAGCAAGCAATTAAAAAATGTGAATTGCGTGATGGAATGACTATCTCTTTTCACCATGCATTTCGTGAAGGCGATAAGGTTATCAACAAAGTTGTTGAGACTATCAGTAATTTAGGCATTAAAAATTTGACGCTAGCTTCAAGTTCTTTATTAAGCTGTAACTCAGCGTTAATTCCTCATATCGAATCTGGTGTAATTACTAAAATTTATACCTCTGGTTTACGTGGTAAATTAGCCGATGCGATTTCTCACGGTTTAATGGATAACCCAGTCCATATCCATTCTCATGGTGGGCGTGTAAAACTGATCCAAAGTGGTGAAATTAACATTGATATCGCATTTTTAGCTGTATCAACCGCTGATGAACAAGGTAACGCTAATGGTGTATCAGGAAAATCACAATGTGGTGCTCTAGGTTATGCTATGGTTGATGCGCAATTTGCTAAAAAAGTTGTACTATTAACTGAGGATATTGTTGGATATCCTAACCATCCAGCAAGTATTCGCCAAGATCAAGTTGATTATATTGTTAAAGTTGATGAAGTGGGTGACCCAACTAAAATTAGTGTGGGCGCAGCGCGTATAACTAGCAATCCACGCGAACTGATGATCGCTCGTTATGCAGCTGATGTTATTGAACACTCTGGTTATTTTAAAGATGGTTTTTCAATCCAAACTGGTTCTGGTGCATCGTCAACTGCAGCAACTCGTTTCCTTGAAAATCGCATGCGTGCGAAAAATATCACTGCATCATTTGCTTTAGGTGGTATTACAGCAAGTATTGTTGATCTTCACGAAAAAGGATTAGTTAAACGTTTATTAGATACTCAAAGTTTTGACGGCACTGCGGGGCAATCTTTAGGTAAAAATAAAGATCATATCGAAGTTTCAACTAATGTTTATGCAAATCCTGCCTCAAAAGGTGCAAGTGTTGATGAGCTTGATATTGTTATTTTAAGTGCGTTAGAAATCGACCTTGATTACAATGTTAATGTATTAACTGGTTCTGACGGTGTAATGCGCGGTGCTTCTGGTGGTCACTGTGATACAGCTGCTGGTGCAAACTTAACAATTGTTGTTGCGCCACTCATTCGTAGCCGTATTCCAACAGTAATTAAAAAGGTAACAACATTAGTTACTCCTGGTGAGAGCGTTGATGTGCTAGTCACTGACCATGGTATTGCTGTTAACCCTAATCGTCCAGAAATTGCTGAACGTTTAAAAGCAGCTAATTTACCAATTATGAGCATTGAAGAGCTTTATCAACGTGCTGTGTCTTTAACTGGTGAACCAAAACCAATCGAATTTAATGATAAAATCGTTGGTATCGTACATTTCCGTGATGGCTCTGTTATTGATGTCGTACGCCAAGTTAAAGATTAATTTTAATCTTTATTAATATAGTAATAGCCTGACATGTAAAAGTGTCATGCTATTACTTTTCTATTTGATGAAAAAAATGCAAATTAAATTTGATGATGGCACTCCTATTACCCTTGAGCAAATGCTACTAGCCAAGGAAAAGCGAGTTGAAAACCAAAAGCATGCAATGACATGCTATAAATATCCAATCATATCATTAAGCATAGTTATTCCTGGTCCTATAAAAAACAGTAGCGGAGCCCGTTATCTTTTTGACGAAGCAATTAAAGCTTTACATCTCTGTTTTTTACAAAACGATATAACAATAATCAATGAAGATCATTTCCATTACATTACTGGTTCAGAAGCAATCATAGCAATTAAATGTTCAGCTAAAACCCTTAAAAAATATTGTATTGAAGTCGAAAATAATCATCCCTTAGGGCGTTTGTGGGATATTGATGTTATTGACATTGTTACACAAAATAGCCTGTCACGTTCTCAATTCGAAAATCAACCAAGACAATGTTTGGTCTGCAATGAAGAGGCAAAAATTTGTGGTAGAGCTAAACGGCATTCAATTGATGAAATTTTTACCGCGATAAAAAAGAAAATAGAAAATTTCAGAAAGAATAAAACATCACTTTAATAAAAGTGCAAATAATAGGTTGATGAAATAACATTACAGCATTATATCATCAATCCTTTTTTAATCTAAAAATTCAATTAGATTGTTTCAAGTGCCTGCTGTAAATCAGCTAGTAAATCAGTAATATCTTCTAAACCAACTGAAATACGTAATAGCTGATCTGAAATACCCGCTGTTTTTCGTGCTTCTGCACTAATACCTGAATGTGTCATTGTTGCTGGGTGGCAGACAAGACTCTCAACGCCACCAAGTGATTGAGCTAATGTAATAATTTTAAGCGCTTTTAAAAACTTAGGCATTACATCGGCATTTCCAACCAGTTCAAAACTTAGTAACGAGCCAAACCCTTTTTGTTGTTCTTTAGCAATATTATGCCCAAGATTAGATGGTAAAGAGGGATGAAATACTTTTGCTATTTTTGGGTGATTAACAAGAAACTCAACAACTTTTTGGGCATTTTCTTGTTGCAAATTAACACGTGCAGCAAGAGTTCGTAACCCACGCAATAAAAGATAACTATCAAATGATGAAGTAAGCGTACCAATATTGTTGGCCCACCATAAAACATCTGTAGCAAGCTGTTGGTCTTTGAAGACTAAAATTCCCGCTAATAAATCCGAATGCCCATTTAAAAATTTGGTACAAGAATGGCTGACTATATCAGCACCAAGCTCCAACGGTTTTTGTAAAATTGGCGTCATAAATGTATTATCGACTAAAACCAAAGCTCCAACATCATGTGCTTGTTGGGCTATTTTCTTGATATCAACAACACGAAGTAATGGGTTACTTGGTGTTTCAATCAATACTAATTTAGGATGTAAATTAAGTGCTTCTTGTAAAGCTATTGCATCGGACTGATCAACAAATTTCACTTTAAAATAACCTTTTTGGCTTAGACTATTAAAAAGTCGATAGCTGCCGCCATAACAATCATGAGGAGCAACAACTAAGTCATTTGGCGCTAATAAAGCAACACTGATAAGATGAATTGCTGACATGCCACAGTTTGTTAAAATAGCATCTGCACCACCTTCTAATTTCGCAACGGTTTCTTCCACTAATCTCCGACTAGGATTAGCTTTTCGTGCATAATCAAACTTTCTTGGTTTTGCAAATTCTTCATAACGATAACAAGTAGATGGTGTAATAACAGGTACAACACTACCATATTGCTCATCAGTATTAATCCCACCACGAACAGCTATTGTTCCTTGGCTTAAATTGTTGGTTTGACTAACCATAATAATATTCCTCTAAATAATACTTTACTTACTTCAACAACAGATTGTATAAGAATAACACATTCAATAAGGACGTCAACATGTCTAGACGTCTAACTATCTTGGTGTGTAGATTGCAGAAAAATAAAAAAAACGTTAGAATTGCCCACATTATTTGTGATGTAATTTGGTGACAAGATGATGGAATGGAATGGCGAATATATAAGCCCTTATGCTGAACATGGTAAAAAAAGCGAACAAGTAAAAAAAATTACAGTATCAATTCCGTTGAAAGTTTTAAAAATATTGACTGATGAACGCACTCGCCGACAAGTCAATAATTTACGTCATGCAACAAATAGTGAATTATTGTGTGAAGCCTTTCTTCATGCTTATACCGGTCAACCTTTACCTTGTGACGATGATTTACAAAAAGATCGTGAAGACGGTATTCCTAAGCAAGCTAAAAAGATGATGCAAGATTTAGGTATTAATCCCGATTTTGATTGATTATTAACTAAAAAACTAATTTTGAAAAACAAAAGGCGCTTATGCGCCTTTTCTATTATTATTAATTTTGGGACATGGTTTTCCGAAAAATTATTTTTTACCGCCAACCATAGCAAAACGTTGTTTGAACTTATCTACACGTCCACCAGTTGCAACATCACGTTGTTTACCTGTATAGAATGGGTGACATTCACCACATACGTCAAGATGAATATCATGACCAACAGTAGAATGAGTTTTAATAACGTTACCACAAGAACAAGTTGCTGTAATTGCAGTATATTCTGGATGAATACCTTCTTTCATAATAAACCTCTAAAGTTTTTCGTATCGCTATATAAATGGCCATAAAAGCAAAATCTATACACCATACGAGTGTTAAAAAAACATGATAAGACAGCAGATTATACGGCCAATAGTCGAGTTAATCAAGAAATAAAAGAACAATTAAACAGGTAATTGACCTATTGTTAATTGCAGTTCAATCTTTTCCCCATTTCGCTGAACTATAATGGGGACAATTGTACCAGGTTTCAACTCAGCTATTTGATCCATTGTTTCAACAATTGATTTAACAGGTTTATTATCTACCATAATCAGAATATCATTAGCTTGTATTCCCGCTTGTAATGAAGGACCTTCCGCTCTGGTGACTAAAATACCTAACACCACTGGCATATCACTTGGATTTTGAGTTGGTGCAAATTCTAATCCATCAATTCCTATATATCCTCTAATAACTTTTCCATCGCGAATTAATTTATTCATGATTTTAACTGCTAATGCAGTTGGGATAGCAAATCCGATTCCTTCAGGAATGTCATTTCCTAGATTTTTTGCAAAGGTAAGAGTATTAATTCCCATTAATTCACCTTTGCTATTTACTAGCGCTCCGCCTGAATTGCCATGATTTATTGGTGCATCAGTTTGAATAAAATTTTGCCTTCTGTATGGGCTCAATCCATCACGACCTGTAGCACTGATAATACCTTGTGTAATAGTTTGCCCTATATTGTAAGGGTTCCCTATGGCTAATACGACATCACCAATTTTAGGTTCGCGTTGAGGATTTATCAATATAGTGGGGATATTTGAAGCCTCTATTTTTAATACCGCTAGATCAACAAGTTTATCTGAGCCTACAGATAAAGCTTCAAATATTCGTCCATCTTGCAATGCGACGATAATTTGTTCTGCATCTTCAACTACATGATAATTAGTAACAATATACCCATTCCCATTCATAATTACTCCAGAACCGAGCGGAGTTATTGGACTATCTTGTGATTCCTGAGAAAAAGAATTAATTGAGCGGCTATAAATATTAACTACTGCAGGGGCTGCTGTTTTAACAGCACTAGAAAAACTTAATGGATCATCATGAAAAATTGAAGTTGGAAAATTTGATTGGTTTCCTTTTTGTAAAGAAGGAAAAATAATCAATAACACAATAGCTAAAACCGTTCCAATTAATATTGGCCATAGAATTTTTTTGAGCATTAGTTTCAGAATTGTAATGGGAAGAATAATGAAGATTTTAACACATCTATATAAAGGTTAAAATTAAAGTTTTCGTCGATGCTAAAGCATCGACGATATAAAAAATGACTAATTATCGTAAAATTAAATATAAACGACTATCGCCACGAATTATATTTAATGCAATTACTGATGGGTGACTATCAATAATTTTTCTAAGATCTGCAATATTAGTTACTCGTTCTTTATTAACTCCAGTAATAAGATCTCCCTCTTGCAAACTGAGTCGAGACGCAGGCGAATTTTTAGCAATACTTTCTATTAAAACACCTTTTTGGCCTTTAATTTCACCATTGCTAAGCGTTGCACCATCAAGAGCAGAATGTAGCGATTTCGCATCCGTTGTTGTCTCGTCGCTATTTTTTAGTTTTACATCGACAGATATTGTTTTGCCATCTCGAATTAAACCTAGCTTAACAGTTCGCCCTGCTCCAGTTGTCGCAATTTTTGCACGTAGTTCAGCAAAACTATCAACTGGTTTACCATCCATCGAGACAATAATATCGCCAGATTTAATTCCTGCTGCTTGTGCGGCTGAATTCTCAATAACTTCACTAACAAAGGCTCCTTTTTGAACATCAACATCAAACGCTTTTGCTATATCCGATGTCAATTCATTACCTTTGATACCAAGCACGCCACGTTTTACTTCACCAAATTCTATAAGCTGAGAAGTTAAACTTTTTACCATATTACTAGGAATTGCAAATCCTATCCCTACATTACCACCACTTGGAGCAATAATTGCGGTATTTATACCAACAAGCTCACCATTTAAATTCACAAGAGCCCCACCAGAGTTACCTTGGTTAATTGAAGCATCTGTTTGAATGAAGTTTTCAAAACCATTCATATTAAGTCCACTACGAGCTAAAGCTGAAATAATCCCTGAAGTAACAGTTTGACCAATGCCAAATGGATTACCAATAGCAACAGCATAATCACCAACACGTAAATTATCAGAATCTGCTAATTTAATAGCTGTTAATTTTTTGGCATCATCGATTTTAAGTAATGCTATATCACTTTGTGGATCCTTACCGATTAGTTTTGCTTTAAATTCATGCCCATCGTTTAGAGCAACCGTAATTTTATCAGCACCATCAATAACATGATTATTCGTAACAACATAGCCTTTTTCTGCATCAATAATCACACCAGAACCTAAACCTGTAAACGCCCTTGATTGGCTATCTGGATAACCAAAAAAACGTCTAAATTCTTCTGGCATATTATTTTGCATTTGAGCTGTTCCTTCAACTTTAATACTAACAACTGATGGTAATACAGTTTCAAGCATAGGCGCCAAACTTGGCAGTTGCGTATTATTATCGGTTGAGGCAGGAGGAAAAGCTGCATAAGTATTCGGAAGTACAGATAAACTTATTCCTAAACTTAAAGCTAAAATACTTAATAATTTTTTTTGTTGTTTTAATGAATTAATCATCTCAGAACTCTCGCTTTTACAAAAATTTACACTCTATAAAATTGCTTGAATATTAAGTAACGGAGAATAAAATCATTGGTTAAGATTTATTTTCATCCGTTTTAAATAAACCTGAAGAATCATCAGAATAATCTCTAGGCTGCTTATCAAGCGTAATTTCTTTTGTTTCGTTAGAATCTGTATTTGAATCAAAATCTAAAGCTTGAATATTACCACTATCCATAAATTGACTGGAGTTTTCAGCCATATGTTGATAAAGGCGACGAAAATCTTTAGCCATATTATCCAATATTTCTGCGCTATGTGAAAAATGTTTAGCAATCATTTGTTTTTGGGCTATTAATTCATCTTTTGTTTGATCTAACTCTTGTTTAACTTTGGCATATTTACGTGCCTTAGGACTAATAACACTAATAAAAATGAAACAAATAATAAAACCAATCACAAATCCAATTATAAGATAAGTAAGCATACCTTTATCCATTATTCACTCCTTATATCTTTAAGATATATAATTTTATAAAATTGAAGACTAATTATCAGCGCTTATTTTGCATGGTTAGCAAGTTTTATCAATTGTTTTTTTAACTTGTCTGGTGCATTTTCTGCTAATGCAGATAGAAACATTGCGCTTTTTTGTGTCATCACACTTGAAGTTAAAGATGACTTATCACTTTGATAATTGCTCTGTGACCACCTCACTGAAATATCTGGATTAATCTGATATTGAATAGAAGATAAGGATGGTAAAATAATTTTTCGTATTTCAGAAATTAAATTGCTTTGTTCATATTTCAATCTAGTTAACCAACAAGCTGAGCTAACCTCTAAAATCAACACACCTTGGCGATAGTTAGCAACTCGGCATTGTTGATTTAATGGTGAAGGCAATAAATCATAAACAATTTTAGCTAAAGAGCATAATGCATTAGTTCTATCTTGAATCTTAGACAGAGAAGAGGCTTGTGTCAAAATTGACGTCAACATTTGTGGTTCGTTATAACGCATAATTATGCCTTTTATTAAAAAATAGTAATACTAAAATGCAAAAATATTTTCCACCAATGTTTAAGTAATTTATCTTATTTGAATGAAAAAGTCCCTTAAAAAAAGAATATTTTCACTTAATTAACACTTTATAAAAAGTTCACAAATAACTCAAAATTAGAAGAACAAAATAAAAGCTAATTATAAAGGTTAGCTTTGATTATTCCACTTATTTTCTCTAATAAAAGTCCATAAAAAAATAGCACAAATAGCATGGCCTAGCCTTAATCCAATAGTATCAATAAAAAGATTATAATTGGTTGACCAATTGTATAAGTCAACTGGAAGGCACTTACTACCTCAATTCAGTTAATATTAGAAAAATATTTAAAATAATTGTTTTATATCTTAGTAAACACTTTATCGTAATACAGAAAATGCTATTAATGTATAATAATTTTGACATTACATTCTTTTAAGCGCTATATTGAATGTGATCTTTTCTACATCTATATCGTTAAGCAGTTTTTTTAAAGCAGTTTAAATTTCAAGGAGATGTAATATGAACATTTTAAATAACATTTTTTCCAAAGTATTTCCAAGTGCTCAAGCAACAGTAGATAATGCAGTTGATGCTGTGAAGGATAAAGTTGAAAATATCACAGCATCTGTTAAAAATACAGTATCGAGTGGCTCAGAGAAAGTCCAAGATAAAGTAGAGCAAAGCGCATCTGCAACTAATGTTGATGTTTCCTCTATTCTTGAGAATTTAGCTAAAAAGCACCCTGAAACGCTTAATTGGAAAACATCTATCGTTGATCTATTGAAATTATTAGGTATAGATAGTAGTTTAGATGCACGGAAAAATTTAGCGAAAGAACTGAATTATCCAGGCAATACTGATGATACCGCAGCAATGAATACATGGTTAATTAAAGAAGTAATGAAAAAAATTGCTGAAAAAGGTGGTAATGTAACCCATCTTTTTTCTTAAAAGAGTATATTAAGACAATTAAATCCACCTAATATTTTAGGTGGATTTTTTTATTAAAGTGGATATTTATTGATTTTTACGTTATTGAAACATTCAACAATTTAACTAAGCTTTAAAAGCATGTAACTTGTTCATTGCAACGTCTATTCCATCAGACAATAAGATATCTGTACAACGCAAAGATTCGTCAATAGCTTTATCAATTAATTCCTGTTCAGGTTTAGATGGCTTATTTAAAACATAACCAACAACTTTATTTTTATCACCAGGATGTCCAATACCAATTCTTAACCGATAAAAATTTAAATTATTTCCCAATTTACTAGCAATATCTTTTAGCCCATTATGCCCACCATGACTACCACCAAACTTAAGTTTAGCTATTCCGGGATTTAAGTCGAGTTCGTCATGTGCAACTAAGATCTCTTCTGGCTTTATTTGGTAAAATGTCGTCATAGCTTGAACAGCTTTACCACTTAAATTCATGAAAGTAGTTGGAACTAATAAACGTACATCATGACCTGAAATGTTGATTCGTGATGTGTAACCAAAAAATTTTTGTTCATTTTTTAATGATTGATTATAACGTTCAGCCAATTGCTCAACAAACCACGCACCTGCATTGTGCCTTGTTGCTGCATATTCATTTCCGGGATTGGCGAGTCCTACAATCAGTTTTATCGTTGTCATAATATTTTTATTGTCACTAGATTTTATCGATAAAAATGCCCCAAAAAAGGGGCATTATACCAATGATAAAATAGGTTATTGATGGAACATTGCTGAAATTGATTCTTCGTTACTAATTCGACGAATTGCTTCAGCAAGCATACCTGATAATGTTAATTGGCGAACATTTTTCAATGCTTTTACTTCAGCCGTTAATGGAATTGTGTCACAAACAACAATTTCATCAATGGCACAGTTTTTAATATTACTTACTGCTTTACCTGAAAATATCGGGTGGGTAGCATAAGCAAATACTCTTTTGGCACCTCGAGCTTTTAAAGCATCAGCTGCTTTACAAAGTGTTCCAGCAGTATCAATCATATCATCAACTAAGATACAATCTCTATCAGCAACATCGCCAATAATATTCATCACTTCTGCTTCATTGGCACGTTGACGACGTTTATCAATAATTGCCATATCAGTATCATTAAGTAGTTTAGCTATCGCACGAGCACGCACCACTCCGCCAATATCAGGGGAAACAACAATTGGGCGATCAAACTCACGTTGTAGCATATCTTCTAAAATAACAGGGCTACCAAATACATTATCAACCGGCACATCAAAGAAGCCTTGAATTTGTTCGGCATGAAGATCAACGGTTAAAACCCTATCGACACCAACAGTTGATAGAAAATCAGCAACAACTTTAGCAGTAATAGGGACACGAGCCGAACGAACTCGACGATCTTGCCTTGCATAACCAAAATAAGGAATAACAGCAGTAATACGACCAGCAGATGCTCGGCGCATTGCATCGATCATAACTAATAATTCCATTAAATTGTCATTGGTAGGGGCACAAGTTGATTGAATAATAAAAACATCTTCACCACGGACATTTTCATTGATTTGGACATTAACTTCACCATCACTAAAACGGCTTACCACAATGTCACCAAGAGAAGTATAAAGACGATTAGCTATACGTTTTGCTAGTTCTGGTGTGGCATTACCAGCAAAAAGCTTCATATCAGGCACGAGAAATCCTCAAGCATGTATTCATGATTACTTTATTCGTAATCGGTTAAACTGGGGCTATAATTATATAATCATTTATCGATTATGCTCAACTACAATATAAAAATATATTGAAAATATTTGATATATTTTTATAAATCATTAAATAAAACAATTTGGCCATAAGATGCTTTTGCTGTGAACTCAAAATCGAGTAAACTAACTAACAAACCATTCTTTGGCTTTAATAAATTCCACAACAAAAGTAGATAACGTGATGAACGAACAATTAAACTCAGATAACGAAAATATCAAATCTAAAAGAACCATTCGTAGTTTTGTTTTACGGCAAGGTCGTTTAACAAAAGGCCAAGAACAGGCATTAATAAGTTTATGGCCGGTATTTGGTATTGAATATGATGTAAATTCACCAATGGTTTTTGACTCTAACAAACAGGTTGTTCTTGAAATTGGATTTGGTATGGGTGCTTCGTTAATTGAAATGGCTAAAAATGCACCAGATAAGAATTTTTTAGGAATCGAAGTCCACAAACCTGGCGTTGGTGCTTGTTTGATGGCAATTGGAGAAAATCAATTATCAAACTTAAAAGTGATGTGTCACGATGCTGTTGAAGTATTAGAAAATATGATCCCTGATCATACATTAGACAAAGTACAAATTTTTTTCCCTGATCCTTGGCATAAAGCAAGACATAATAAGCGCCGCATTATTCAACCCCAATTTGTACAGTTAATTCGACAAAAATTAAAATTAGGTGGAATTTTGCACCTAGCTACCGATTGGCAACATTATGCAAAACATATGTTAGAGGTTTTAACCCAAGCTGAAGGTTTTGAAAATTTATCACCAAGCGGTGACTATATTCCGAGACCTGATGATAGACCAATTACTAAATTTGAAAAACGAGGTCAAAATTTAGGCCATGGCGTTTGGGATCTTCAATTTGTAAACAAATAATTATGCTAAGGAGCCACTATGCAAAATCAAACCATCGATCTACTTTGTCGACACCGCTCTATTCGTGCTTATAAAACAACTAGTTTAACTCAAGAACAAATAGCGTCTATAGTTCGATCAGCACAGTCGGCTTCTAGTTCTAACTTTATTCAATGTTCGACAATTATTCGTATTACAGATCCTCAAAAACGCGAAAAACTAGCTCATTATGCTGGTGATCAAAAATATGTTAACCAAGCTCCTGAATTTTGGGTATTTTGCGCCGATTTTAATCGTCATTTTCAAATTGATCCAACACTCAATCTTGGCAAAGCAGAGCAGTTATTATTGGGCTGTGTTGATACAGCAATTATGGCTCAAAATGCAGTAATAGCGGCTGAATCCTTAGGACTTGGTGCTGTGTATATTGGTGGACTGCGAAATGATCTTGATAAAGTAACCCAATTACTTGAGTTACCAAAATATGTTCTTCCTCTTTTTGGGCTTTGCCTTGGTTACCCCGATCATAATCCAGAAATAAAACCGAGGTTACCTAAAGAGCTTCTCTTTTTTGAAAACCAATATCAACCACTTGATCATGCAACTTTAGCAAAATATGATACCCAAATAGGTGATTACTATCAAAACCGTAGTACTAATCAAAAAACCGGTGGTTGGAGTGATAAAATTGCAAATACAATAAATAATGAACAACGTGATTTTATTTTAGATTATTTACATAAACAAGGATGGATCACAAAATGAAAAATAACCATTACCAATTAGATAAAATCGTTATACTTAGCCGTCATGGTATTCGTACACCATTACAAAATACTTTGCAGTTTTTAGAAAAAGTGACTCCCTTTAAATGGCCTAAATGGGATCATCCATATGGTTATTTGACCACTCGTGGTGGAATATTAGAAGTTTATTTTGGCCGCTATTTATCGACTTGGCTTGAAAAACACAATATAAAATTATCAAAACATAATACTGAATTATTCGTGTATTCTAATAGTCTGCAAAGAACTGTCGCGACCGCTCAATTTATGACAGCTGGTGCCTTTGCTGGGTATGATATTCCTATTCATCATAAATATGCCATTGAAAAAATGGATCCGATTTTCGATCCTAGCTTGCAAGACGATTCAACTGAGTTTAAAAATGCGGTATTGCGTGATATTGAAGAAGCTGACAAAGCAGCTAATATTTTTAAAAGCCTAGCACCAGCTTATGAAATCCTTTCCGATATTTTAGATTATAAGCATTCAAAATTATATGCTGAATATAAATGCGATTTAGCCGATATTCCATCCGAACTTTATTTTAAAAAACATGAAGAACCAGCACTCCTCGGACCACTTGCGATAGGTATTTCAGCCGTTGATGCATTCTTATTGCAATACTATTCAGCCTTTCCAAAAGAACAAATTGCATGGGGTAGACTGACTAGCCAAGAGCAGTGGCAACAAATTAGCGCAATTCGTAATCAATATATAAATTTAGTTTGCCATTCTAAGACGCTTGCCAAACACTCAGCTGCACTTATTATCAACATGATAAACGATCTTATGCTACAAGATAGTAAAGTCAATTTACTTGTTGGACACGATAGTACTATCGCTTCATTACTGGGGGCATTAGACTTTAAAGACTACCAACTACCAAATCAATTTGAAATAACCCCAATTGGTGGAAAAGTAGCTTTACAGCGTTTTCGTCACCTATCTACAGGCGAATACTTTTTTAAAGCCGAATATATTTATCAAAGTTTTGAACAACTCCATAACGGGCTAGCACTTGATGACAATAATTTACCACAACATTATCAACTTCATTTGGAAAATGCTTCTGTTAATAATGATGGTTATTATTATTGGTCAGATTTTGAGGAACGAATAAAATCAATTAAAACTAGGTAATTAACCATTAGGTTATCTAATTTTTCCAATTTAATTAAGATTAAACAAATTAATAATAAAAAGTTAAGCTAATACTAATTAATAAAAAATTCCTTGTCAAAAAGTTTCAGGTAGATATATGTTTCAGTATAAATGTTAATTATTTAGCTTACTTAAATCATAGTCAATTACAATAGGCTAAATAGAGTGTAGATAGATAATATGTAATCGTTTTCAATAATTAATTGCATTTTATTTGTTTTATTTTATTTTTATTCCAATTAATTATTTTAAACCTCCTATCTAGTAGATTACCGATCTTTAATTTGCACTATTGTCATCATAAAATACAAAAATTATACTCAAACACATATTTACCTGAAACTTTTTAACAAAAATTAATTTAACATTAAATGTAATCGATTTCATAAAATGTTATCTAGATCACTTTTTCAAAATTATTTTAGTGCTATTATCGCCTCAACAAATAACTTACCTGTTCATATACATACAGAAGTTTTTTTAAATGATTGTGTGGTCATTTAAAGCCTAACAAAGGAAGTTCATTATGAATCAAAAAATAAAGTCATCACTAAGTAATAAGAATTATTGGGTATTCAGTCTCTACTTCTTTCTGTACTTTTTTATTATGGGAGCATACTGCCCTTTTTTTCCTGTTTGGCTAAAAATGAATGGGCTTGATGAGGCAAATACTGGGGACGTTTTTTCATTTATTTCACTATTTGCGCTTTTTTTTCAACCCTTGTTCGGGTTAATTTCTGATAAACTAGGATTAAAAAAACATCTTCTTTGGGTTATCACACTTCTTCTTGTACTATTTGGTCCATTTTTTATCTTCGTTTTAGGGCCATTACTTAAATTAAATGTCACCTTGGGCGCAATTGTTGGTGGATTTTATCTTGGTATGGTATTTAGTGGGGGCACCAGCTATTGAAGCACTTGTCGAAAAAATAAGTCGACGTAGTGGTTTTGAATTTGGTCGCTGTCGCATGTTTGGCTGTTTTGGTTGGGCTATATGTGCTTCGTTTGTTGGAATTATGATTTCTAAAGATGTCAATGCCGTTTTTTGGTTATGTTCTGGATTTGCATTGATTCTTTTAATTTTAGTTAAAATCGCCGATCCTGCAAAAACCACAACGACTGAAGTTGTTGAGCAAATGGGATTAAATAAACCAAAGCCATTCAATCTAAAACTTGCCCTTGATTTACTTAGTATGCGTAAAACATGGTTTTTCATGCTTTACATTGTTGGGGGTTGCTTGTACTTATGATGTATTTGATCAACAATTTGCAAACTTTTTCACCTCATTTTTTACTAACGAACAAGTGGGTCGTGAAGCTTTCGGCTATGTAACTACGCTTGGTGAATTTTTAAATGCCACTGTGATGTTTTTTGCTCCTCTGATTGTAATGAAATTAGGCAGTAAAAATACATTACTCATTGCTGGTGCTATCATGTCCATTCGTATTACTGGCTCAGCATTTGCCAGCACAGCTGTTGAAGTGGTGATATTAAAAACGCTACATATGTTCGAAGCACCTTTATTACTTGTCGGTGCATTTAAATATATTACTAAACACTTCCCTATTCACTTATCAGCAACTGTTTACTTAATTGCATTTTGTTTTGCAAAACAATTATCTATCATGTTTATGTCCACTTTTGCGGGGTTAATGTATGTTAAAATAGGTTTCGAAGGAGCATATTTAATCCTTGGCTTGATCGCATTTAGTTTTACGCTTATTTCATCCTTTACATTATCAGGGCGTGGACCATGGGATCTTTGGAAACATAACAACAGTGAAGAGTCTGAAAATTAGCAGACACTCACTATAACTATTATTAAACTAGATGAAGGTTTTATTATGAATAATATTAGTAACTGGTGGTTGTGGATATATAGGAAGTCACACATGTGTTCAACTAATTAAATCTGGCTACACACCAATTATTATTGATAATTTGTTTAACAGTAAAGCATCAGTACTAGATAGAATACAAAAAATTACTGGGCAATCCGTCATTTTTTATCAAGGCGATGTATGCGATGAAAAACTATTAACTAAGATTTTTTCAGAACATGACATTAAAGCGGTGATCCATTTTGCTGGTTTAAAAGCAGTCGGTGAATCAGTCCACAAACCGCTAGAATATTATGAAAACAATGTCTACGGCAGTATCGTACTTATGAAAGCAATGCGAGCTGCTGGCGTTAAACAGTTAGTATTTAGTTCGTCGGCCACTGTCTATGGCGAATTAGCCCCTGTTCCTTATGTTGAAACATTACCACAAGGTTTACCTACTAGTCCGTATGGAAAAAGTAAATTAATGGTTGAGCAATGTATTATGGACTTAGCCTTTGCTGAGCCCGATTGGTCACTAACTTTACTACGTTATTTTAATCCTGTTGGAGCCCATCCAAGTGGATTAATGGGCGAAGACCCACTTGGTGTTCCTAATAATCTTATGCCTTATATTACCCAAGTTGCTGTAGGCAAAAGAGAGTCATTAGCTGTTTTTGGTAATGATTATCCAACAATAGATGGGACTTGCGTTCGTGATTTTATACATGTTGTTGATTTGGCCGATGGGCATATCGCTGCACTCAAAACCGATCAAAACAAAGCTGGTGTGCATATTTACAATTTAGGATCAGGTGTTGGTTATAGCGTATTACAAGTCATTAAAGCTTTTGAAAAAGCATCAGGAAAACCTCTTAATTGGCACTTTGCCCCAAGACGAGCAGGTGATTTACCAGCATTCTGGGCTGATGCTAATAAAGCTGAGCAAATATTAGGTTGGAAAACCAAACTCACGCTTGATGACATGGTAAAAGATTCATGGAATTGGCAATCAAATAACCCTCAAAGCTATCCTGATTAATAATACATTTTATAAAACATACAAAATTAACAGAAGAGGCAAAAATGGATATTTTTAACCCAGTTGACCATCCTCATCGTCGTTACAACCCATTGACCAATCAATGGGTACTTGTTTCACCACATAGGGCAAAACGCCCATGGCAAGGACAACAAGAAGTATTAAACGAAGAGCAAAAACCAAGTTATGATCCAACTTGCTTTTTGTGTCCAGGAAATAAACGGGTAACAGGAGATATCAACCCCCAATATAAGGGACCATTTGTTTTTACTAATGATTTTGCAGCATTAATGGAAAATACTCCAGAATCACCAAAAAACGCCGATCCATTATTCTAAATGCAAAGCGCAAAAGGTACTAGTCGAGTTATCTGTTTTTCACCCGATCACAGTAAAACATTACCTGAACTTGATTTACCTGCAATTGAAGGAGTAATTAAAACTTGGATAGAACAACAGCAGGAGTTGGGTGAAAACTATCCTTGGGTACAAGTGTTTGAAAACAAAGGATCAGCAATGGGGTGCTCTAACCCTCATCCACATGGACAAGTTTGGGCAAATAGCTTTTTACCAAATGAGATTGCGCGCGAAGATCTAAATATGCGCAATTACTTTGAAAAATATCATCGCAATTTATTGGTTGATTATGCTGAAAAGGAACTTATTAATCGTGAGCGAATCGTTGTAGAAACTAAGTATTGGCTTGCCGTTGTTCCTTTTTGGGCAATATGGCCATTTGAAACATTATTATTACCAAAAATTCACATTCCACAATTAACCCAATTAAATGACAAACAACAAAGTGATTTAGCTATTGCGCTCAAAAAATTAACGAGTCGCTACGATAATTTATTTCATTGCTCTTTCCCATACTCTATGGGCTGGCATGGTGCGCCATTTATGCAAGATAAAAATGATTATTGGCAAGTACATGCACATTTTTATCCCCCTTTATTACGTTCCGCCACAGTAAAAAAATTTATGGTAGGTTACGAAATGTTAGCCGAAGTACAACGTGATTTAACCCCAGAGCAAGCAGCTGAAAGGTTACGTAACGTTAGTGATGTGCATTATAAAGACAAAAAGGATAAATAGATGAACGCATTAATCAAAGCTACTACACAAGCATTTGAATCTAAATTTGATTATAAACCCGATACACTTATACAAGCCCCCGGTCGTGTAAATTTGATTGGCGAGCATACCGATTATAATGATGGTTTTGTTTTACCTTGTGCTATCGATTATCAAACGATAATAAGTTGTCACAAACGTTCAGATAATCTTGTTCGAGTTATTGCGGTTGATTATGATAATCAACAAGATGAATTTTCTTTAGATTCTCCTATTGAAAAACATCCAGATTATATGTGGGCTAACTACATACGTGGGGTGGTAAAGCACTTAAAAAAATATGCAAATAATATCCATGGCGTCGATTTTGCTATTAGTGGAAACGTTCCTCAAGGAGCAGGACTAAGTTCATCAGCATCTCTAGAGGTTGCGGTAGCTAAAATGTTCCAAGTTCTTTATAACTTGGCTTTAGATGGCACCAAGTTAGCCCTAATTGGTCAAGAGGCCGAAAACCAATTTGTTGGTTGCAATTGTGGCATCATGGATCAACTAATATCTTCCCTTGGACAAAGCCAACATGCATTATTAATTGATTGTCGTTCATTAGAAGTTAAACCAGTCTCAATTCCTAAAGATTTTGCTGTAGTTATCATCAATTCAAATATCAAACGAGGATTAGTTGATAGTGAATATAATACTCGACGTAAACAGTGTGAAGCAGCAGCACAAGCCCTTGGGGTAAAAGCCTTAAGAGACGCGTCCTTAACTGAATTACAACATATTGAAAACACGCTCGATCCAATTGTCTTTAAACGAGCTCATCATGTAATCACTGAAAATGAGCGCACACTAAAGGCAGCACAAGCTCTTACAGATGGTGATTATAAATTATTATCAAAACTCATGGCACAGAGTCACAATTCAATGCGTGATGATTTTGAAATTACAGTCCCCGCTATTGATTATCTAGTTGAAATAATTCACGGTGTAATTGGTGAACAAGGCGGTGTTCGCATGACAGGCGGTGGCTTTGGTGGTTGTGTTGTGGCATTAGTACCAAAAGATAAAGTTGATGCTGTTAAAACCGTTGTTAGCGATAGTTATGCTAAAAAATTTGGTATTAAAGAAGATTTTTATGTCTGTAAACCAAGTGAAGGAGCACACGCGATATGCCTATAACGCAAATTATTGAACTGTCCAATAAACAAGGAATGCAAATAAAACTTTCAAACTGGGGAGCTACATGGCTTTCCTGTGAATTGCCCGTTAATGGACAGACTCGTGAAGTGCTACTCGGCTGTCGCTCACTTGAACAATACCAACAACAGGATGCCTATTTAGGTGCTACAATAGGCCGATATGCTAACCGTATTGCCAATGCTACTATTAATATTGACAATAAACAATATTATCTCACTGCGAATCAAGGTGTAAATCAATTACACGGCGGAAAATTAGGCTTCGATAAACAATTATGGTTAATTCAATCTTGCTCCGATCAGCAAGTGACCTTCCTTTTGATTTCACCTGATGGTGATCAGGGGTTTCCTGGTGAGCTGAATGTAACAGTAACGTATAAACTCACCGATGACAATCAAGTAATTATCTTGTTTAATGCAACTACAACAAAAACTACGCCAGTGAATTTGACTAATCATGCTTACTTTAATTTAGATGGTGAAATAAGCAAGGATATACTTAATCACAAATTAAAAGTAAATGCTAACTATTATTTGCCAGTTAATGCCAATGGTATCCCTAATAAGGGCTTAGCTAGTGTTGCCATGCACGATATGGATTTACGTCAACCAAAACTTTTATCGGAAAAACTACTTGAAAGCGCAGAAAGGCAAATAACTGGTGGTTATGATCATGCTTATTTATTAGATAAAACCAAAGCGATAGCCGCTCAACTCATTTCATCTGATAAAAAAGTAACAATGAATGTTACTACAACCAAACCGTCATTACAGATTTATACAGGTAACTTTTTACAACATACACCAAACCGGCATAATGGTGAATATGGAAATTTTGCTGGCATAGCATTAGAAAGCCAATTTTTACCGGACAGCCCTAATCATCCTGACTGGCCACAACCAAGCTGCTTTTTACAACCAGAACAAATATATGAACATTACACTGCTTACCAATTTCTTATAAATCAATAAGTTGTTTGACTTAATTATTGCTGTATATTAATAACATCTAGCTTTTTCATATTTACATTACTAGAAATCTAACAATTTGAGCAAAAGAATTTTGCACGGTTAAACTAACAATCCTAAGTAAAATTAGGTATGATACAGTCATCATACCTAATGGATAATATTAAATATGAAAAGCAAAAGTTTAACTGCTATTTTTCCGGGTACTTTTGATCCCATTACTAATGGTCATATTGATCTTGTTACACGAGCTTCGTTACTGTTTCCTCGATTAATTGTTGCTATTGCCGAAAATCCTAATAAAAAAACACTCTTTAATCTAGAAGAACGCGTGAATTTAGCATCAACAGCAGTTGAACATTTACTCAATGTCGAAGTTATTGGCTTTGACAATTTAATGGCTAATTTTGCACAAACCCATAATGCCACAGTTATCGTTCGAGGCGTTCGTACAACACACGATTTTGAATACGAAAGGCAACTTGCCGAAATGAATCGTGCATTAAAATCTGATTTAGACACTATCTTTTTAATGCCATCAATTGCAATGGGATTTATTTCATCGACAATAGTAAAAGATGTTGCCTACCATGGCGGTGATATAACAAATTTAGTACCACTACATGTCAAAACAGCTTTATTAAAACGCTTAACATAAATAAAAACGTCTATGGTTAATTTTTACACTCCACAAAGAAAAAAGTTCACACCACAAAAATTGACAGTAACTATTTCATCTTTAGATGCCTTTGGGCAAGGTGTGGCCAATCATAAAGGTAAAACAATTTTTGTAAAATCAGCCTTGCCTGATGAAACCGTTGATATTGAGTTAACTGAAAATAAGAAAAATTACGCTAAAGCTAAAGTCATTAGATATCATAATCAAAGCAAATACCGCGTTAAACCTCTATGTGAATATTATCAACAATGTGGAGGTTGTGAGCTACAACATATTGCACCACAGATGCAACAACAAGCAAAATATGATGCGTTGATAAATCTATTACAAAAAGAGACAGGACAACCTTTATCAAATATCGTTAAAAATTCACCGCAAATTATTGCCGATCAACCTTACCATTATCGTCGACGTGCAAGACTTTCAATTAATATCGTTAAAGGCCAATTAGCAATTGGATTTCGCCAAGCAGAATCTAATCAAATAATCAATATCAAACATTGTCCTGTATTAGTTGATGAATTAGATTCATTGCTAGCACCATTACAAAGCATGCTCAATAACATAAAACAGAAAAAAGTACTGGGTCACGTTGAACTAATTTCGGTCGATAGCGGTATTATTCTTGTTTTAAGACACACTATGCCTCTAAGCAATCATGATGTTAACCTATTAAAAGAATTCGCCGAAAATAACAATATTTCACTTTATTTTCACGGCGATGATTTAATACATATTGCCGGTAATACTGAGCATTTTTATTTAATTAATCATTTAAAATTAACATTCAGCCCTCTAGATTTTATTCAGGTAAATTGTAAAATTAATCAAAAGATGATCGAACAGGCGCTTAACTGGCTAACGTTACAACCAACAGATCGGGTTTTAGATCTGTTTTGCGGAATGGGCAATTTTTCGTTACCTATAGCAAAATTAAGTAAAACTGTAACGGGAGTTGAAGGTGTTGATACCTTGGTTGAAAAAGCAAAATTCAACGCTATATTAAATAATACTGAGATTTGTGCGGAAACTAATTTTTTAACCAGCAATTTAGATGATACTCAACAATTTTCGATATGGAGTCAATCACAATATAATTATAATAAAGTATTATTAGATCCAGCAAGAGCAGGAGCGTTTAATGCAACAATAGAAATTGCAAAATTAGCCCCATCAAAAATTGTTTATATATCGTGTAATCCTGCTACACTAGCTCGAGATAGTAAACAACTTATCGATGCAGGATATCAAATTGCTCAAATTGCTATTTTAGATATGTTTCCGCAAACCAAACACATTGAATCAATGTTGTTGCTAATAAAATCAGGAACATAAGTTATGGTATCTATTAGAGGCGCACACCAACATAGTGAAGAACACTATTCCCTTGCTCAATTTGATGTAGAACAATGGGTAAAACAAGAATTGTTATTAACTAATCCTGCATCTTATAAGAAGTTTAGAGAAGTTTGGGATTTTTGTTTTGAAAACAGCGCAGGTGCATCAGAGCAAATTTTCTGTTTCCAAAATGCGATAGAAATGGTCGAAATTCTATCGACACTTAATATGGATATTAATAGTTTATGTGCGGCTTTATTGCTTCCTTTTGTTGATAGCAAAATTATTCGCCGAGAAGATATTCCAGAAGATTTTGATCGTGAAATTTCTCATATTATTTCTAGTATTGTTAGGATGAAAGAAATTCGCCAATTACGAGCAATTCGTAACGGCAGTGCTACTTCCGAACAAATTGATAGTATTCGCCGAATGCTACTAGCGATGGTAAATGACTTCAGAAGTGTAGTGATTAAATTGGCAGAACGCATTACCTACTTACGCAATTTAATCAATGCACCTCAAGAAGAACAGGTCCTTGCAGCTAAAGAATGTTTTAACATCTATGCGCCCTTAGCCAACCGTTTAGGCATAGGTCAATTAAAATGGGAGCTAGAAGATTTCTGCTTCCGCTATTTACATCCAGATGAATATCGATTAATAGCAAAAAAATTGCAAGAAAAACGATTAGATCGTGAACTGTACATCAAACAATTTGTAAGCCATTTACAAGATTTGATGAATCAAGATCATATTCGAGCTGAGGTATACGGTCGTCCTAAACATATTTATAGTATATGGCGAAAAATGGAGCGTAAACACCTTCAATTCGAAGATCTATATGATATTCGTGCTGTGCGCATTATCTGTGATCGTATTGAAGATTGTTATAATGCATTAGGTATTGTCCACAGCCATTATAAACATATCGCAAAAGAATTTGACGATTATGTAGCAAATCCTAAACCAAATGGTTATCAATCGATCCATACTGTTGTTTATGGTCCACAAGATAAAGCAATCGAAATTCAAATTCGTACTGAAAAAATGCACAATGAGGCTGAACTAGGTATTGCTGCACATTGGAAATATAAAGAAGGCAGTACCGACAAAATGACAGCTTATGATCAACGAATTTCTTGGTTGCGTAAATTATTAACATGGCAACAAGAAATGTCGGAAAGTGGTGAAATACAAGAAGCCGTTCGTAGCCAAATTTTTGATGACCGAGTTTATGTTTTTACGCCTAAAGGTGATGTTGTTGACTTGCCTGCTAGGTCAACTCCACTTGATTTTGCTTATCATATACATAGCGATGTGGGTCACCGCTGTATTGGAGCCAAAGTAGGCGGGCGAATTGTACCATTTACCTATAATTTAAAAATGGGCGATCAAGTTGAAGTTATTACCCAAAAACAGCCAAATCCTAGTCGAGATTGGCTAAATCCGAATACTGGATTCGTTAATAGTAGTCGTGCCAGAGCTAAAATTCAAGCCTGGTTTAAAAAGCAAGATCGCGATAAAAATATCGCCGCAGGTGAGCAAATTTTACAAAGTGAACTTGAACCTTTAAACATTAGTATAAAAAGTGTCGAAAAAATCTTAATTAATAAATATAACGCTCATTCATTTGACGAGGTATTAGCAGGTATTGGTAGTGGTGATGTAAGGATTAATCAATTAGTTAATTTTATCAATGCACAATTTAATAAACCAACTGCTGAAGAGGAAGATGAAGCAGCATTAAAACAGATTGCCCAAAAAACGAATATACAATCTAAAAATACTAATAAATTCAACAACAAAAAAGGCAGTGAAATTATTATTGAGGGTGTGGATAACTTAATGTATACCATTGCAAACTGTTGCCGCCCTATTCCTGGCGATCTAATTGTGGGGTTTGTAACTCATGGGCGAGGTATTTCAATTCACCGAGCTGATTGTGAGCAATTGCAAGACCTTAAAAATCATGCGCCTGAACGTATTACTCACGCTGTTTGGAACAACAATACCCAATCAAGTTATACCATGGTGATAAAGATTGTTGCCAACGATCGAAGTGGTTTATTGCGAGATATCACCACGATTTTAGCTAATGAAAAGGTTAATGTTCTTGGTTTAATGAGCCGTTCAGATATGAAGCAACAATTAGCCACTATCGACGTAGATATGGAAATTTTTGATCAAGATTCGTTAAATCGAGTGCTCAATAAAATAAAACAACTACCCGATGTTATTAAAGCTAAACGTTTTCAAGGTTAATTAACATGTTAAATTGCCACTTTTTTAGTGGCAATTAAGTTTAATATTTATTGCTTTCTCTCTAAAATTTCAAACTGATATGAATAGCTATTTTTATCGTCAGGTTGGTGTCCTTCTTGATAAATAACTTGCCATTGCTCAGGTGAATAATCAGGGAAATGGGTATCCCCCTGTAGTTCCGCATCTATGTGCGTTAAATAAAGTCGATTTGCTAACGGTAAAGTCTGCTTATAAATATTACCACCACCAATAATAAATGCCTCATCAACATTCTGTTCTTGGGCTAACACTATGGCGGCATCAATTGATTGAACCCAGCTTACATTTTGAGTTGAATTACATTCACTTGGTGCTTGCTTTGAAATAATAATATTATGACGATTTGGTAGTGGACGACCAATAGACTCAAATGTCTTTCTTCCCATAATAACGGGTTTATTAAGTGTATTTTTTTTAAACCATGCCAAATCTGCAGGTAAATGCCAAGGCATTTGATTATTTAAGCCAATTACACGATTATCGGCCATGGCTACAATAATACTTAATATCATATCCGTTCCTTTACACATACCCTAAAGATTTTATTCGCTGATTGACATGCTCAGGAAAGATAGTTTGACTCCAAAGTCGTTCGCTTAAAGAAAGTAACGCCTCTTTTTGTCCAGCAACGATCCAATTAGACAATTCTGTAGCAACATCAGGGTATATTATTGGTTTTGGTGAAGGTAAATCTAACCAATACTTAAGTTTGATACAGTTTAAACTTTCCATAACCGTTGCCATATCAAGAGATCGTAAACATTGAGCATTATAAATTTGTTCAAATTGACCTGCCACAGGCTTAGTAAGAATCTTTTTACCAAGCGTTAATGCTTCAGAAATCAATGCAAAGCCCGTATTTGAAATAATGCCAGAGCAATTGACTAAAGCTTGCGTAAAACTATCACGACTAAGAGGTTGAAAATTAATATTACCTCGTTGCGATTCTTGCTTTATATCTGGGTGAAAACAGATAAATTGATGATCTTGAAATTGTTTTAACATACCAATGATTTCATCTATGCCTTCAAACGGCAAATAAACCACAATGCTGCCATCTTCTGTTGGTGTGGCATTAAATGAATCAATCATCGGTGGCAATAACTTATGCCCAAAATGAAACCAATGCAAACCAATAGGTTTAGTAACTGGCGCATAATATTTCATAATTACATTGGCAACTAACCCATATTCTTTAGGTTTAAGATATTGGCATACGGCCTGATTACTTATACCTAAACAGTCACGTTGCTGATGATGTGCGGCCCAAGCAGTGACTGGCTCAAAATCACTAATAATACAATCATACTTTGATAAATCGAGTTCCCGCACGTCTTTAATCAGCCTGAAAGCGCGAATTCGTTGTATGGTTTTACGAAAATTAATTTTACCGTTTAGTGTTGCAAAGGTGACACCGCGATAAGTCTTATAATCACCAAAAACTTGCATATCAAAATAGTCTTTAGGATCACGTCCACTAAAAATATAATCAACATCAGCTCCAGCTTTTTTTAATGCTTTAGCTAAAGTTCTACAACGACTGACATGGCCATTTCCTGTTCCTTGAACACCAAAAAGAATCTTCATATCAATATTATTTGCCAATTATTATTGATAAATATCATACCAGAACACGTCATAATTATCTTATTTTTTTACACATTAACTTAAAATTTTAGTATTTTTAATATATTAATAGACAAGTCGACAAATCAATACAATTAAATTAAACTAGTTATATCAAGGTGATATTTAAACTTTAAGTAGGGCTATTATTTATTTTACAAAAAATAGCGAGATATCAAGATGCCTATAACACCCCAAAATAAACCAATTTGCCTGATAATTGTATTAGCATCAATACTATTTTGGTTTAGTTATTCTTCATGGCATTTATCTAACTTACTATTATCACCAGCTTTAACTTGTCATTCTGCTCATTTCACATCTGAATTAACACCTAAACACGAATCTATTTCTAACGAGCCAGTTTTGGTTTTGCGAAAAAACACGATCATATCATCTTGTGCTTTGTTTCATCAGTGTTCAACCTGTAATATTTTAAATTCTCATTTTCCTACAAAACTTTATATTTCGTCTAGCAGTGAACGATATCTGCCCATTAAGCCTATTCTACAATATAACGAATTTATTCCAGAGTTAAGACCGCCGCAAGCTGTTTAATTGATTTATGTAAATAAAAGCAGTAAGTAACACAACACGTAATAACTGAATTATATTGATATTTGTTTTATCAGTATAACCAGCAGGTTATTGTTAAACTTAACTATTTTTGAGGAACATCATGAAACGCCGAAATTTTTTGATAAATATTACCACAGCTATCGGTGGATTGGTCGCAACTAAAGCTATAGCCCAAATGGGGCACAATAATATGCATGACACAATGTGTGATACTCATTCTGATGAATGTCAAAAGGGGGATAATATGCACCAACACATGAATATGGACATGAATCACAATCAAATGCCGCAAAAACTTTTATCGACTTCAGCACTACCACAAGGAATGGATCTACCAACTTTGACCAACTTAAAAAATGAGAGCAAGCAAAAAGGTATTTTTGAAGCAACATTACATATAAAACCAACCAAAATTGCATTAACGCCAGATTTAACCACGGAATTTTGGACCTATAATGGAATGATACCTGGTCCGAAAATTGAAGTATTTGAAGAAGACCATGTTAAAATCACTGTAAAAAATGAACTTACTCAATCAACGACAATTCATTGGCACGGCTTGCTCATTCCATCTGATCAAGACGGCAACCCACAAAACGAAATTCCAGCAGGAGGCAGTCGAACTTATGAGTTTACCATTCCTAAAGATACGGCTGGCACTTATTGGTATCATCCTCACGGACACAATACAGTAGCAGAACAAGTTTATCGAGGTTTAGCTGGTACATTTATTGTTCGTAGCAAACACGATCCACTTGCATCGTTCCCTGAACAAAATTGGTTCTTTTCTGACTTAAAATTAACCGACAAAGGCCAAATTGCTGATAATTCAATGGTTGATTGGATGAATGGACGCGAAGGCCAATTTGTATTGATAAATGGCAGTTACCGCCCAAAAATCAAAATAGATTCAGCCACACATATCCGAGTATGGAATTCGTGTTCAGGTCGATATCTCAATCTTTCTATCCCTAACTGCGATGTTTTTTTAGTTGGCACTGATGGTGGACTATTAGCTAAACCCTATCTGCTTACCAAACCCTTATTATTAACTCCGGCTGAACGTGCTGAATTAGTCATAATACCAAAACAAACTGGTACTGTATATTTACAATCAATCGGTTATGATCGCAATAAAATGGGCAATGTACCACCAGAACAAGATATAATATTAGGTGAGTTAACACTGACTAAATCCGATCCAATCACCTTACCAAACACATTAAACCAACTACCTAATATGGGGCCTGTTGTCGTCCATAAATTACTGGAATATACCGAAGTGATGGATATGAAAGAGCCGCGTGGTGGTGTGTTATTTTTAATTAATGGTAAACGTCATGACATGTCGCGAATTGATCTAAAAAGCAAAATTCACGATATTGAAGAATGGACAATATTCAATAATTCCCATATGGATCACAATTTCCACATCCATGGTGCACAATTTATTGTACAATCGCACGAGTTAAATGGTAAAAAAACTCAGCCTGATTATATTGCCTTAAAAGATACCATTAATTTGCGACCACACGAAAAACTTACCATCAAAATACAGCAAAATCTTCCTGGGCTTCGCATGTATCACTGTCACATTATTGAACATGAAACAACTGGCATGATGGGGCAATTAATGGTGGAATAATATTTCTTCCTTTATTCCTTTCCTTGATTCAATTTTTAGTATGGTTGGATTAAGGGAAGTTAAATTAACAAAAACTCGCTTATCATTACCGAAAAAAAGCGAGTTTTTATAAACCTATCATCTTATTAAAATTCCTTTTATTAAATTATTCCCCTTGTAATAAGGGTTTTTTCTTTTGCTAAAAAATGCTAAAATGCACAGATTATGATCGTCATTAACTATTGGCAAAAACTCCGCAAACGATTGATTATTAAAACCGCTTTGTCGCACTTATTATTAGGTGTGATTGCTGCTGGGTTTGGTTTATGTCAAAACGAAGCGCTTCCATCGGAATCTGATGTTTCGCACAGTGGAATTATTGCTATTACATCCATTGTACAAGATCACAGAGAAACAGCACAAAGAAAGTCACAAACACTAGCATGTTCCCAAAAACAGCATACTGTAGTACTTTTAATAATGCCTAATTATGATGATCTTTCCCCTAGCAAGGCAATCCGACTATCCCCTTACAACGGCATACGAGCTGGACCAAAAACTACCTCTTAGAATTTACACACAAATAAAACTAATTTTTATTCAAGGCAAAAGCCTTAAAATCCGTATTAAAAAACAAGAGAAAAGTTATGTTATTAAAATTATTGACAAAAGTATTTGGTAGCCGCAATGAGCGCGTATTAAAAAGTATGCGTAAACGAGTTGAAAAAATTAATGCACTTGAACCAGACATGGAAGCATTAACTGATGATGAACTAAAAGCAAAAACTACAGAATTTAAAGACAGGATTGCCTCTGGAACCCAATTAGATGATATTTTGGAAGAAGCTTTCGCAGTGGTACGTGAAGCGAGTAAACGTGTATTTGGCATGCGTCATTTTGATGTGCAGTTAATCGGTGGTATGGTATTAAATGAACGTTGCATTGCTGAAATGCGTACGGGTGAAGGTAAAACTTTAACAGCGACATTACCTGCCTACTTGAATGCACTAACAGGTAAAGGTGTACACGTTGTTACGGTTAATGATTACTTAGCGCAGCGAGACGCTGAAAATAATCGTCCTTTATTCGAATTTTTGGGCTTAACTGTAGGGATTAACCTGCCAAATATGCCCGCACACATAAAACGTGAGGCTTACAACGCAGATATCACCTATGGTACCAATAATGAATATGGTTTCGACTACCTACGCGATAATATGGTATTTACCAAAGATGCTCGAGTACAACGTCCATTACATTACGCCTTAGTCGATGAAGTTGACTCAATTTTAATTGATGAAGCAAGAACACCTCTGATTATTTCAGGTCAAGCGGAAGATAGTTCCGACAGATATATTAGCGTTGATAAAATCATTCCTTACTTAACCCGTCAAGAAAAAGAAGACTCTGACCAGTTCCAAGGTGATGGTGACTTCTCAATTGATGAAAAATCACGCCAAGTTAACTTAACAGAACGAGGCTTAGTTAAAGTTGAAGAATTACTGATAAAACAAGGTATCATGAAAGGTGATGAGTCACTTTATGCGCCAAGCAATATCGTATTGATGCATCACGTTAATGCAGCCCTACGCGCTCACCACCTATTCCATCGCGACGTTGATTATATTGTCAGAGATAACGAAATTATCATCGTTGACGAACATACTGGAAGAACAATGGATGGTCGACGTTGGTCTGATGGTTTACATCAAGCTGTTGAAGCAAAAGAACACGTTAAAATCCAAAATGAGAACCAAACACTGGCTTCAATTACTTTCCAAAACTATTTCCGTTTATATGAAAAACTAGCGGGCATGACAGGTACTGCTGACACTGAAGCATTTGAGTTTAACCAAATTTATGGTTTAGATACGATTGTTATTCCAACTAATCGCCCAATGCAACGAAAAGATCAATCCGACCTTGTCTATATGACCGAAAAGGAAAAGATAAATGCGATTGTATCTGATGTACAAGAATGTGTAAAACGCGGTCAACCTGTTTTAGTCGGAACAGCATCAATCGAAAAATCAGAATTAGTTTCACAAGCATTTAAAAAAGCAGGTATCAAACATAATGTCCTAAATGCTAAATTCCATGCTCAAGAAGCAGAAATCATTGCTAATGCAGGGAGTAAAGGTGCAGTTACTATTGCAACCAACATGGCTGGTCGTGGTACTGATATTATGCTCGGTGGTAACTGGCAAAATGATATAGCAAAAATTGAAAATCCAACACAAGAAGACATCGAAAAAGCGAAACAAGCTTGGCAAACAAAACACGAAGAAGTGATTAAGTTAGGTGGACTTTATATTTTAGGTACTGAACGTCACGAGTCACGCCGTATCGACAACCAACTACGAGGTCGTGCAGGACGTCAAGGTGACCCTGGCGCTTCACGCTTTTATCTATCACTGGAAGATCCATTGATGAGAATTTTCGCCTCTGATCGTATGGGTAATATGATGCGTAAATTGGGTATGAAAGAAGGTGAAGCTATTGAACACCCATGGGTCACAAAAGCCATTGCCAATGCTCAAAAGAAAGTTGAAAGTCGCAACTTTGATATTCGTAAACAACTTCTTGAATATGATGATGTCGCCAACGATCAACGTAAAGTAATTTACCGAGAACGAAACGGTTTACTTGATAATACCGATATAAAAGATACCATTGATTCAATTCGAGGTGATGTATTTAACACTCTAATTGACCAATACATTCCACCACAATCAATTGAAGATATGTGGAATATACCAGGTCTTGAAACTGCACTAAAAACAGACTTTGATTTGGATTTACCGGTCGCAAAATGGCTAGATGAAGAGCAAAATCTGCACGAAGAAACATTGCGTGAACGAATCTTACAAATTGCTCAAGACAAATATTTAGAAAAAGAAAATATGGCTGGAGCTGAAGCATTTAGACATTTCGAGAAAAGTGTTATGTTACAAACACTTGATACGCTTTGGAAAGAACATTTAGCAGCTATGGATTATTTACGCCAAGGTATTCATTTGCGCGGCTATGCACAAAAAGATCCAAAACAGGAATATAAACGTGAGTCGTTTAATATGTTTGCTAACATGCTAGAATCATTAAAATATGATGTTATTGGTATTTTGAGTCGCGTACAAATTCGCTCACAAGAAGAAGTTGACGAAGCTGAACGCCAACGCCTAGCAGAAATGGAAAAACTAATGGCTAAACAACAAGCTAACCATGATTCGGTAGCAAGTATAAATGGCGAAAATGAAGAACTATCAGCAGGCACTTCTTCGCAACCAATAGTACGAACTCAAGCCAAAGTTGGTCGTAATGATCCATGCCCTTGTGGTTCAGGTAAAAAATATAAACATTGCCATGGTGCTGTTCAGTAAAGAAAAAATTTAGTATCATCAAATAAAGTTGATAATTAAATCGTCGATTAGGATCGACAATAGGTTGAAAGGGAAAGTTACAACTTTCCCTAATTTTACTCATAGGCAAATAGAATTATGAATAAACATATTGAAATTGCTGTAGGTATTATTCGTTCACAAAATTGTCAAATATTTATCACCCAACGCGGAGAAGACTCTCATCTTGCTGGTTTTTGGGAGTTTCCTGGTGGAAAAATCGAGACCGGAGAAACGCCATATCAAACATTACAACGCGAAATTGCTGAAGAAGTTGACATCCATATCCACCAAGCCCAATTTTTAGATACCTTTAACCACAATTATGATGATCGCGATATCACAATTCATGCGTATTTAGTTGAAGAGTGGGATGGAGTCCCTTTTGCTAAAGAAGGCCAACCAAGTCGTTGGGTTGACCAAGAAGATCTGAATGCCGACGAATTCCCTGACGCCAATCGACCGATCATCGAAATGCTTAAAAACTTAGATAAACAAATATAACTTAGTTATTACAATTTAGCTTGTTTGATAGTCTAGTTTGTTTAATTTAACTTAGTTTTTTGTATAATTTTAGAGCTATTATATTTAGTTCATAAAATAAATGTACGCTGTTCCCCAACACCTAGAATAACACAATGCTAAAGCAAAAATTTACTAACACAAAGCTTTGATCTTATTTTAACTAATAATCCATTTAGCAATGACTAAATACATACCCAATAAACTCGGATTTAGGTCTATTTACTGTAACAACGAAACGAATAAGTAAGGATTTTTGTATATAAAAAAACCTGCAATAAGCAGGTTTTATAAATTCGGAAATTGGCTCCTCCAACAGGACTTGAACCTGTGACATACGGATTAACAGTCCGCCGTTCTACCGACTGAACTATGGAGGAACACTTAACGGGATGAATATTAACTATATATAACGCTAATGTCAATCTCTAAAACAGCAAATAGAATTAACTGCTCAGCTTGTAATCAAATTAATCTGTAGATATGCTAAGATAATTAAATATATTATTAACAGGTAAAATAGCATTTATGAAAAAAAATATTTGTATTTTTTGCGGAGCAAACGAAGGAAGCCAATTAGAATATCGTACACAAGCAGAACAATTAGGCAAAACTTTAGCAGAACAAAATCGACGGCTAATTTATGGTGGTGGTAATAAAGGTTTAATGGGGATTATTGCTAATACAGTACTTGCGCACGGCGGTGAGGTGATTGGTATTATTCCTGAACGTTTAGTCAAAGCCGAAACTGCACACCACGGTATTACGCGCTTAGAGGTGGTGGATAATATGCATCAACGTAAAGCAAGACTGGCTGAGCTTGCTGATGGTTTTGTTGCAATGCCCGGCGGAACAGGTACGCTAGAGGAAGTTTTTGAAGTTTGGACAGCAATGCAAATAGGTTATCATGAAAAGCCCGTTGCATTATTTAATGTGTTAGAATTTTGGCAACCAATGCTTAATTTTTTGCAACATGCAGTTAATGAAGGTTTTGTTCGAGATAGTTTTTATAAAACATTAATTGTTTCGGAAGATCATCGAACTATACTACAACAAATGGATCATTTTATCCCTAAAGATTTACAGCGCTGGGTAAAAAAATAGCTTAAATGTCATATTATATAAAAACGCCATCACTTGATGGCGCTTTTATTTATATGTTTAAAATTACGCAGCAGTTACAGCTTCTGACTCTGGTTGTTTAATAAATGCATATGCTACACCAGCAATAACGGCACCAACAACAATAGACAATAAGTAGCCAACTACTGGTTTAACAACGCCTGGAATTGCTAAAGCAAATAAACCACCATGCGGCGTCATTAATGTTGAACCGAAGGCTAACGCCATACCACCAGTAATAGCACCACCAACAATACAACATGGGATAACACGTAATGGATCGCGCGCAGCAAATGGAATTGCTCCTTCTGAAATAAAGCATAAGCCTAATACCAATGAAGCCTTACCACTTTCTTGTTCAGTTTTAGCAAATTTTTTGCGCGCAATCAATGTCGCAATTCCCATTGCTAAAGGTGGAACCATGCCCCCAGCCATAACCGCTGCCATTGGAGCATAAACTTGCGCTGAAATTAAACCTGTACCAAATGCATAGGCAACCTTATTTATTGGTCCACCCATATCAGTACACATCATGCCACCTAATATAGCGCCCAATATAACGGCATTGGCTGTACCCATTGAATTTAACCATACTGTTACAACGTTCATTAACCACGCAATAGGCGTACCAACAATAAATTGCATCACAAGACCGGTAATAAGCGTTGCAAATAGTGGTACGATTAATATTGGTTTCAATGCCTCTAGACTTTTTGGTAATGGTAAATATTTAGTGATTAATAGTGCTAGATAACCTGCAAAATAACCAATAATAATTCCACCTAAAAAGCCAGCGCCCGTCGAAACTGCTAGTAAACCGCCAACAAGTCCTGGTGCAAGACCGGGTCTGTCAGCAATGGAATAAGCAATATAACCTGAAAGCAGTGGCACCATAAGTGAGAAAGCAAGACCACCGATTTCGGCTAAATGCGATTCTCCAATTAATTTTTGTACTCCATCAACCATTTCAAATGAACCAAAAGCGAATGAAAGCGCAATAATCAAACCACCTGCAACCACCATTGGTAACATATAAGATACACCTGTTAGAAGGTGCTGATAAATACCTTTTTTCTCGTTGCTTGATTTAGCGGTTGAAGTATTTGATGACGGTTGATATACGGTTGCTTCTTCAAATGCTTTATCAAATTCTTGTGCTGTTTTTTTCAGAGCTGGACCTGTTTTGGTGCGATAAAGTTTTTTACCTGCAAATTTACTCAAATCAACATCAATATCACAAGCCGCAATTACAACATCGGCTGAAGCCACTTCTTCTGGTGTTAATTCATTACCGACACCAACTGAGCCACGTGTTTCAACCTTACACCACCATCCACGTTTTTTGGCTTCCTCTTCAATCGCTTCTGCTGCCATAAAGGTGTGAGCAACACCTGTTGGACATGCAGTTACCGCAACAATACGTTTTACACTGGTATTATTGCTTGGTGAAGACATAGCTTCGGCTGTTTGTTGATAAACACTCGCTTTACTTTGCGCATCTGTTAAAATCTGTTTTGGGTTAGCAAAAATTTGATTTAAATCATCAACGGCATAAACCTTTTTACCAACAACTGCTTTATCACTGATAGTTCCAGAGCCTACTGCAACTATAACATCAGCCGATGTTGCATTATCAACCAGATTTAGATTTAATTCGTTTGCGGCTAAAGCTAATTCCGCTTTAGCCAAACGTCCATTTACTGGGCCTGTATTACTACCTTCAATAATATATATATTCATGAATACTCCTATTCAGAAATTATTTCAATTTTTTCTAGCATATTATTTACAATTTGGCAATCAGATATACCAACACCAGCTTGCCCAACTGATAAAGCTGCAACACTTGATGCAAAGACTAAAGTATCTTTAATTGAACGATTAGTCATTAAGCCATACATCAACCCGGCGACCATTGAATCACCGGCACCAACAGTACTAACTACATGACATTTTGGTGGTTTTGCAAGCCATGCTTCATTTTTAGTTACCCACAAAGCGCCTTTACTTCCTAGCGAGATCACTACATTTTCAATGCCGTCGTTAACTAACTCCATAGCAGCTGCTTTAACATCTTCTAATGTTGGTAATTTGCGACCTACCCACATTTCTAGCTCTTTGTCATTGGGTTTAATTAACCATGGTTTTGCTTTTAATCCTGCAACTAATGCATCTCGGCTACTATCAAATACGATCTTTGGACAAATCGCTTTAACTTGTTCCATCCACTTAGTAAATTTATCAAGTGATACTCCAGCAGGTAAACTACCGCTGATAGCCACCATGTCAATATCTTTTAACCATTCAAGAGAATTTGTAACAAAACGTTGCCAATCTTGCTCGCTAATCGTGAAGCCTGAAAAATTAAGGTCAGTCACTTCACTATTTTCCTCAGTTAATTTAACATTAATGCGAGTACGACCTTCAATTGTTTCAAACTGATCAATCACATTTAATGATTTGAATAATAAGTTAAAACCATCACGATTTTCTTTACCTAAAAAACCGCCAATAGTTAATTGGACATCTAAATCCGACAAAACTTTAGCAACGTTGATACCTTTGCCTGCAGCAAGTAACGCATTGGTTTGGACTAAATTAACATCACCAAGCTCAACTTTGGGACAAAAACCCAAAAGATCATAAGCTGGGTTTAAAGTTATTGTTGCGACACGATAAGTCATTATTCAGTCCCCTCACCTAAACCATCCCCAATTGCTTTACCAATAGCATCAAGCGCCTGAGTAGCATCTTCACCTATTGCAGTAAATCGTAATCGACTACCTTTTTTAGCGCCTAGCGCAACAATTTTCATTAAACTCGTTGCACTTACTGGTTCACCTTTACCATCTAAATTAGCGACAGTAACCTTACAATTAAACTCTTTAACTAATTTTACTAGTACTGATGATGGGCGTGTATGTAAGCCATTTTCGTTTGGAATAATAAATTCACGACTTAATGATTCATTATTCGATTCAGCCACAGTCGACTCATTTGAAGATGTCGATTGGATTTCTGATTTATTAGATTCTATTGTCGCAGAACCAGATAAAAGAAGGCTGATAAGATCACCTGTATTTGCTGATAATAGTAATTGTAATTTTTGGTTAAAAACTAAAGTTGCAATATTATTTACAATATCAGAAATAGAATCATCAACTGCTGATATGGTGATGAGTAACTTAACAGGCTTACCATCTTCATTAATATTACTGATGGTGCGACTAATCGCCATAGCATTTTTTAAATTACCTTGTTTGCTATCATTTAACCAAACTCCATCACCTAAATATGTAGGTTTATTGTCCAACACATCGGCAATAAAACTTGAATTTACAGCATTTTGCTGTTTTAGACGTGATGCATTTAATGCTTGTAAAGTTGCTAAACTATCAGCAGGAATATCCAATAATAATGCAGATTCATTTATAGAAAATTGGCTATCTTCAGAACTTGTTTTACCAGTTAAAATAGCAATTGCTTCGTCGGCTGACTGAATTTTTTTAATTCGCTCCTCTACCCCTTCAGCTCCAAGTACGTGAGTTAGTTGACGGAGTAATTCTAAATGCTCATCAGAGCTTGCTGCAATACCAATTGCAAGATAGGCCTTTTCACCATCATCCCCCCATTGAACACCATTAGGAAAACAAAATACTTGTACCCCTGTTTTTTTGACTAAATGGCGAGTTTTAGTAGTTCCATGGGGAATAGCAAGGCCTATACCCAGATATGTGGCTGCTTGTGCTTCTCGTTCTAGCATTCCATCGACATAACCATCTTCAACAAATCCTGCATTGGTTAATGCCGTAGCAATTTTTTTTATCGCTTCAGTTTTATTGGTAGCTTGTTCATTTAAATGAATGTTTTCTTTAACTAAATGAAACATATAATAAATACCTCTGGGTTAATAATGTTGGGTCGACTAAAATGACTTAGAAAATACAAATCCTTTAATCAATTGAATCGTTTCAGCAATAATGAATAAATAAACATTAATTATCAAATAAATTATGTCTATTAATAAGTAATTTGTGATCTGGATCTTATTTTTTAATTTGAACTGTTTTAAAATTAACATATTTTTTATGCCTATTAATACCTTAACGGCTTAAGCTACCTCGATAGATCAATCGTCTTGGAATTATTGTTGTGCCCGATTGGTAATTATTGTTATGTAGATAGTTTAAAAACAGTTTTATTGTTACATCGGCAACTTCTTTATGATCTTGTGAAAGTGATATAACTTTACATGGTAAAAAATCTAACAATTCATTATCTCCAAAGGTAGCAATAGTTAAACTCTCGGGTAAGTGCCCAAATTTTCTTAAAATTGCATCAATGCTTCCCTGTAATAAAGAAAAAGAGGTAGTAAATATGCCATTAGGCAATTCATGACTTTCTAGCCATTGACTAAAGGCTAAATCAGCATCTTGACGACTATAGTTATTTGCATATAAAAAATCAACTTTATTACAATTGTCAAGTTTGATATCTTTAAAACCATCTAAACGAAGTTGACTAACAGATAAGTTTGGTAAGGCTCCTATATAAACCACTGAATCTTGTACAAAGTTATTAAATGCTTGAGCAAGTGATTTAGAATCTTGTTTATCTGCACCTACAATATTTCTAAATTTAGAGATGGATAATATTCGATCAAGTGCAAATAATGGAATCTTTTCGTTTTGCCAGTCATCATAAAAAAAATAATCTTGAGCAAAAACAAACGAAGAAGAAACAATTAAGGCATCTACGCGACGCTGCTGAAGGTGTTTGACACACTCTCTTTCGACTTGTGGATTATCTTCGGAACATGCAATTAGTAATTGATATCCTTCCTTTCTTACCAATTGTTCTAAATAATTAGCTATGCGAGTGTAACTGTTGTTTTCTAAATCAGGAATAATAATGCCTATAGTCCGGGTTTTACCTGCTCTAAGCCCCGCTGCTACCGCATTGGGTTGGTAATTATGTTTTTTCACCACCAACATAACTTTTTCGACTGTTTTATCACTAACGCGGTACTTTTTGGCTTTTCCATTGATCACATAACTGGCCGTCGTCCTTGATACACCAGCTAAAAGTGCTATTTCCTGTAATTTCATTATAATTATCTCGACAAAAATATTGCCAATTATTTAACATGGTTAGAAATAAATAGTAAACAATAATTTTTATTTACTTAATTAAACAATTGTAACTTTTTACTATTAAGATTAATTAATTTCCATTGTATTTGTTAATAGTAAATAGCAATATTTTGATTGTGAATATTTTCAATTTTGACCGGTGTATCAAATATATCTTCTAAAATATTGGCTTTCATAATCTGTTGTGAATTGCCTTGGTATATTAATTCACCATTTTTCATCGCTAAGATGTAATCTGAATATACGGATGCAAAGTTGATATCATGAATAACAATCACAATGGTTTTACCCAGCTCATCGGCTGCGCGGCGCAATTGTTTCATCATGGCAACAGCATGTTTCATATCAAGATTATTGAGTGGTTCATCAAGTAATACATATTTAGTATCTTGACATAACACCATAGCAACATAAGCTCGTTGCCGTTGACCACCAGATAATTCATCTAAAAAGCGGTCTTTATATTCAGTAAGATCTAAAAAATCGAGCGCTCGATAAATATAGTTATAATCATCAGCATTTAAACGCCCTTTGGTATAAGGATAACGCCCAAATCCAACTAGTTCAAAAACAGACAATCTACTGGTAAAACGGTTTTCTTGTCTCAATACTGATAAATAAGTGGCAAGTTTATCACTTGGCGTATTAACAACATCCATATTTTGAATTTTAACTTGTCCTTCATCAGCTAATAGAAGACGACTTATAATTGATAATAGCGTCGATTTTCCCGCCCCATTTGGACCAATAATAGCAGTAATTCCACCTTGTGAAATCGTCGCGTTGACATTTTTTAATACAGATACTGTTTGATAGTTTTTACTAACATTATCAATTTTTATCACTTTGGAACCTTTTTTAATAATAAGAAGATAAACAAAGAACCACCAATGAATTCAATGACAATGGATAATGCACCAACCATATTTAATACTCGCTCTAAGAACATTTGTCCACCGACCAGAAAAATAACACCTAACAAAAAAGCAGTAGGTAGCAAAAAACGATGTTGGCTTGATCCACTAATACTATAAGCTAAATTAGTAATTAAAAGCCCTAAAAAAGTGAATGGACCGACTAATGCCGTTGACACTGACACTAAAACTGAAACTAGCAATAATATAATAGTGACACTTTTTTGATAATCGATACCCAAATTGATTGCATTATCCCGACCCAACGCAAGTACATCAAATTTAAATCGCATTTGCCATAAAAATAGACCAACAATAGCTACTATTACTAACGAAAAGATAATCAATACAGGCTCTGCACGCGTAAATGTAGCAAAAATACGACTTTGAAGCACAGCAAATTCAGACGGGGTCATTAAGCGTTGCAATAGATTAGAAAAACTACGAAATAATGTGCCTAAAATAATTCCTATTAATAATACCAAATGTAAATTTTTCTTGAGTCTAGTAAACAAGCCTCGATATAAAAATAAAGAGAATAAAATTAATAAAAGTGATTCGAATACAAATTTACCAATAATACCAATATAAGGAATACCTTGTGAATCAATACAAAAGATTACAACAGTTTGAATAAGTACAAATAGTGATTCGAATCCCATAATAGAAGGTGTTAATATTCGATTGTTGGTAACTGTTTGAAAAAGCAGTGTTGATGTCGCAGCCGAAAAAGCGACTAAAATCATAGTTAGCATTACCCACGTTCGATGCTTCAAAATATAGCTAATATTGCCTTTAAGGTTGAAGGTCATAAAACATGTTATGCATATTAAAGCAATAATTAACAATAAAAGAACTCTTTTTTGACACAAAATATGGCGTTTTTGATTAACTAACATGACGTTTTCGACTCAACAATATTAAAAAAATAATAGCGCCAACTACGCCAAGAATAACACTCACGGGGATCTCAAAAGGATAGCGAATTACACGCCCAATAATATCGCAAATTAAAACTAATCCACTACCAAACAAACAGATCCATGGAATGGTTTTACGAACATTGTCCCCAAATAATAAACTAACAATATTTGGTACAATCAATCCTAAAAATGGTAAAACTCCAACAACTACAACGACAATACCACCAATTAATGCAATAACAATAAGTCCTGTTAACATAACACGACGATAGTTAAGCCCTACATTAATAGAAAAATCACGCCCCAAGCCAACTACAGTAAACTGATCCGCACACCAACAAGCAAGTAATGTCAAACCACCCACCAACCATAATAATTCGTAACGACCTTTTAAAATAGCTGAAAAATCACCTGATTCCCAACCACCAAGTGATTGTAATAAATCAAAATACATGGCAAAAAATGTAGTAATAGCGCTAATAACTGCACCTAACATAATGCCAATAAGAGGTACCATTATTGCTGACTTTAAAATAATCTTTCGAGAAATCGCCATAAATATCATTGTGCCAATCATAGCAAATAGGCTAGCAACAACCATTTTAGTCATGACACTAGCGCCAGGAGCTAAAACCATCATAACTAATAAGCCAAGACTAGCCGATTGAGTAGTGCCAACTAAAGAAGGTTCAACAAATCGATTTTGTGTTAATAATTGCATAATCAAACCTGCAACACTCATGGCACTACCTGCTAACAATAAGGCAACAGTTCGAGGAATACGGCTTACAAAAAAAATCTCACGCATATTGCTATCTGACCATAAATCAAATAGTGTCACATGCCCTGCACCAATAAATAAACTTATTGCAGTCATGATCAATAAAATGAACATACCTGCAATAAAATAAAATGATTTAATCATGCTTTACATTAATGCGCTGGTTCACTTTGCAAAGCGACACCTATTTGATCCATCAAACGGCTATAGGTTTGAATACCGCCAGCAATATACATGGAAGAAGAATCTAAATAAACAATATGGTTTTGTTGCCATGCAGCAGTTTTTCGGATCAATTCGTTGTCAAGTACTTGTTGTGCAGACTGAGCTTCTTTATTACCTATTGCATTATCTCTATCTAACACAAATATCCACTGCGGATTAACACTCAAAATAAATTCAGAGGTAACAGCATTACCATGACGACCAGCTTCTTGGAAAGTAGTTGCTGGCTGAAAACCGAGCACATCAAACACAAAACCAAAACGAGATTTTGAGCCATAAGCCGACATCTTACCGCCATTAATCATAATCACTAGTGCTGTGCCAGCAGTAGTTGTCTTGGTTTTCAATTGTTCGATTTTTTGATTAAAATCGGCAATAAGTTTCTTAGCTTCATTTTGTTTATTGAAGATTGAGCCTAATTGTTCTGTTCTTTGAGTTAAACTACTTAAAAAATTATTTGGGTCAATATCTAAAGAAATCGTCGGAGCAATATCATTCAATTTTTTATAAGCATCAGTAGCGCGACCTCCAGCAACAATAACATCTGGTTGAATTGAACTTAAAACTTCATAATTTGGTTCAAATAAAGTGCCCACATTAGTGTAGTCTTTGCGTCCATATTTAGATAAGAAAGTTGGATAATGTACATCTGATTGAGGCACTGCTGTCACAGGAATATTTAATGCGTCCATGATATCAAGTGTTGCAGTATTAAAAACAACAACTTTTTTAGGATTTTCAGGCACATCGGTTTTACCTTGAGCATGTTCAATGGTAAGCGTATTTGCAGAGGTTTGCTGTTCTTTTTTATTGTCACATCCAACCAAAACAAGCAAAACAGCAAGCAAAACTAAAAATTTCACTTTGATATATGAATACATTGTAACTCCTAATTATCAACCAAATAAAAAACAAAAAACGATAATTATAATAATTATCATTTACATTAAGATTGTAACCAAAAAATTTGCTCTATTCAATGCACTTTAACTATTTAAAAATTTAATATGTGATAAAAGATAGATTAAATAGCACTCAAATGAATGGATTAAAAAGCTATCGATTTGTTCGATAGCATAATTAATATTGGTGATTAAGGGTGTTTAGTGGGATCAAGCGATAAATCTTTAAGTTTTCTAGTTAATGTATTTCGCCCCCAGCCTAACAGATGAGAAGCATCTTGTTTGTGACCTCGAGTAAAATTAAGTGCACTTCTTAGTAAGATTCGTTCAACATCATTTATTGCTTCAGTCAAAATTCCTGTTTTACCATCTATTAGAGCTTGTTTTGCCCATTGTTCCAGCAATACTTTCCAATCAACTTCTTGTTGAGAAAAGTGGCTTGTAGGCAATGTGGTATTTTCATTTGTAACCACTGTTTTAACTGTCGATAATTGCAACAATTCTGGAGGCAAGTCCTGAACTAAAACCTCTTTATTTGAAGACATCACCGTAACCCAGCGACAAATATTTTCAAGTTGACGAACATTACCTGGCCAATTAAAGCGACATAAAACATTTAAAGCTTCCGAACTGAATACTTTACTTTCTACCCCCAATTCTTTGGCGGTTGTATGTAAAAAATGTTCTGATAGTTTTGGTATATCTTCAATTCGATCGCGTAGCGGTGGTAATAAGATGCGAATTACATTTAGACGATGAAAAAGATCTTCTCTAAATTTACCCTCACGAACCCTAGCTTGTAAATCTTGATGAGTAGCTGCAATAATACGGACATCTACTTTGACAGGTGAATAACCGCCAATACGATAAAATTGCCCATCAGCAAGCACCCTTAATAATCTAGTTTGAACATCAAGTGGCATATCACCAATTTCATCTAGAAATAATGTACCACCATTCGCTTGTTCAAACCTACCGTGCCTAATTTGAGCCGCTCCAGTAAACGCCCCTTTTTCATGTCCAAAAAGTTCTGACTCAATAAGATCTTTAGGGATGGCTGCCATATTTAGCGCAATAAAAGGGGATTGTGAGCGAGGGCTATGGATATGTAATGCTTTTGCAACTAATTCTTTCCCCGTTCCTGATTCACCATTAATCAATACACTAATTGATGATTTGGAAAGCCTACCAATAATACGAAAAACTTCCTGCATTGAAGGTGCTTCACCAATAATGCCGGTCGATGCTTTACTTGTTGTATTATTATTGGTTTTATTACTTTGAGTTTGTGAAATCGCACGTTCAACCAATTGAATAACTTCGTCCACATCAAAAGGTTTAGGAATATAATCATAAGCACCTTTTTGATAGGCATTTACTGCTGCATCTAGATCGGAATGAGCAGTCATAATAATAACTGGCAAATTCGGCATTTGCTCTTTAATATGATGAAGCAATGTCAAACCATCAAGTCCTGGCATTTTAATATCAGAAATTAGTACAGCTGGTTTTTGTACATATGTATCTAATGCATCAATAACTTGCTTACCACTCTCAAAGCTAACACAGTTAAAATGAGCATTAGTTAATGCTTTTTCTAATACCCATCGAATAGAGCTATCATCATCAACAATCCACACATTCATTTTATTTACCTCACTGCCTAATTGGCAAATAGACAGAAAATTGAGTATGCCCAGGCCAACTATTAAATTCAATTTTACCATGATGTTGATCAACAATATTATTTGCAATCGAAAGTCCAATACCTGTACCTCCTTCATGCCCGCTCACCATAGGATAAAACAAAGTATCTTGTATATGAACAGGCACACCTGGTCCAGTATCTTCAATATCAATACGAGCGCACAAACGATAGCGCTGGCCATGTAAAGTGATCTGAAAAGCAGTTCTTGTCCTGATAATAATTGTGCCAGTATTGGATCCGATAGCCTGTAAAGCATTGCGAACAATATTTAAAATTACCTGCTCTATTTGTTCGGAGTCATGAATAAAATCAGGTAAGCTTGGATCATAATCACGCAGAATTTTAATATTGATTGGTTTTTCCAAACACAGCAAAGCATAGATACGTTCTATTGCTTGATGAATACTTTGTTCTTTTTGTTGTAATCGCTGCTGTGGACCTAATAACCTATCTACCAGATTTCTTAATCTATCTGCTTGTTCAATAATAATTTTTGTGTAATCTTGCAATTCATTTTTAGGTAGTTCACGTGATAATAATTGAGCGGCGCCTCGAAGCCCTCCGAGAGGATTTTTAATTTCATGAGCTAGTCCACGAACTAATTCACGAGCTGCACTCTGTTGCGCTTGTTGCAATTGTTCTTGGCTAAGGCGTTTATGGCTATTTAATGGCGTCATTTCAATTAAAATCTGTCCATTACCTAATAGTTGAGCTGTCAACGTTAAAATATGTAATTCATTATTAATAACTAAATTGACTTCATTATCTGTAAAACCCTGATTTTGCTCTAATGTACTGAGCATTAAATTTATATCCAAAGAAAAGTATCCCAGCAAATCAGGAAGATAACTTTCTAATAATTTTTTTGAACTTTGTGCTAATAATTGCTGTGCAGCAATATTGGCATACAGAATATTAAGCTTAGTATCAAGTAATAAAATACTTGTAATCATAGAATCGAGAACAAGATTAGCATCAGATTCATTATCAAATGTCATCGTTGGTTTTCCGTCCTGATTAGAAACCACCGCAAATTAACGGTGGTTTGATAGGTTAAATTACTATATAGCTTATAGACTATAGTACATTTCAAACTCAACTGGGTGAGGTGTCATACGTACACGATCAACATCTTGACGTTTTAAATCAATGTATGCATCAATAGCATCGTTAGTAAATACATTACCACGTGTTAAAAATTCACGATCTGCATCTAATGCGTTAAGTGCTTCTTCAAGTGAACCCGCAACTTGAGGAATTAATTTAGACTCTTCTGGTGGTAAGTCATATAAGTTTTTATCCATTGCATCACCAGGGTGAATTCTATTGATAATACCATCTAAACCAGCCATTAACTGCGCAGCAAAAGATAAGTATGGATTACCAGCTGGATCTGGGAAGCGAACTTCAATACGGCGAGCTTTAGGGCTAGTCACAACTGGAATACGGATTGATGCTGAACGGTTACGGGCCGAGTAAGCAAGCATAACTGGTGCTTCATATCCCGGGACAAGACGTTTATAAGAGTTAGTTGCAGGGTTTGTAAATGCATTAATTGCTTTCGCATGTTTAATAATACCGCCAATATAGAATAATGCCATTTCAGAAAGGCCCGCATATTTATCACCAGCAAATAAATTTACGCCATCTTTTGCCAATGATTGGTGACAGTGCATACCAGAACCATTATCACCAAATATTGGTTTTGGCATAAAGGTCGCGGTTTTACCATATGCGTGTGCTACATTTTGTACAACATATTTATAAATTTGTACTTCATCTGCTTTTTTAGTTAACGTATTAAAACGACAGGCAATTTCATTTTGACCTGCTGTTGCAACTTCATGATGGTGAGCTTCAACCACTAAGCCAAGTTGCTCCATAATTAAGCACATTTCAGAACGGATATCTTGTGATGAATCAACTGGAGGAAGTGGGAAATAACCACCTTTTACACCTGGACGGTGGCCTTTATTGCCTTCGTCATATTTAGTACCTGAGTTCCAGGCCGCTTCAATATCATCAATATGTACAAAGCTACCTGACATTGGCGAACCGAAACGAACATCATCAAATAAGAAAAATTCTGGTTCAGGGCCGAAAATAACAGTATCAGCAATACCTGATGATTTTAAAAATTCTTCGGCACGTTTAGCAATTGAACGTGGGTCACGATCATATCCTTGTAATGTTGCAGGCTCTAAAACATCACAACGGAGATTTAATGTCACATCTTCAAAAAAAGGATCGATAACAGCACTTGATGTATCTGGCATTAACACCATATCTGATTCATTAATACCTTTCCAACCTGCAATTGATGAACCGTCAAACATCTTACCATCTTCAAAAAAGCTGTCATCAATTTGACTAACAGGAATTGTAACGTGTTGCTCTTTACCTTTTGTATCAGTAAAGCGTAAATCAATAAACTTAACATCATTTTCTTTAATTTGTGTTAAAACTTTTAGTATAGACATGTATCTTCTCCATTGAGGACAAACAATAATTATTCAGTTTTTAAGGTATTCTTACCAAATTGCTATAACTTATGCAAATATAATGCCAATTTTTTAACTCTATTTTTGGTGGCTTTATAAGTAGCTATAGTAACATAAATATTACAGTTGCACTAAAATAATGCAATAAGCACCAGAATAATGCACCAAAATAGTCATATAAAAAATTAAACCCAATTTTTATGCTCTATATATCTTCTCGCAGTGCTTCAATGCTCAAATGAAAAGTTATTTTATTCCAGTCATGCTCAATCGTTTCTTCTGAACTAAACACCACGTGATACAGCATATGATCTTTAGGATTTACAAAAGATGTAGAAGGATAAACATCCGTACCCCAATAACAGCAAATTAATTTAAGTTCACCTATTCCCATGGTGTTAGCTAAATACTGATGTGCTTGTTTTGCATATTTACCTTCAATTTTATAAATAACTTTAAGGGGTTTCCTTGTTCTTTATCATTTTGTATACAATCATTATATTTAAAGAAATCGGACGCATCTGCATCAAATTCACGCAAAAAATCACGACAAGTTAAATCTGGATCATAGTCATAATGCGGGAAATATTCTGAATGTTTGATTTTTACGTTACGAAGTTTTGTTCTCTTTAACTCAGAAATTTGTTTATTAAAATATGTTCAGCATAAGCTTGATGATAATCACCATTTTCTAAATAATAATTAGCTAATAAAGATTCGTCTTCAATAGTTTGAGAATTAAATTTATTAAATTCAGAAGAATTATCAGCAAACGCCGGAGAAATAATGGAAAATACAACACAAACCCAAAAGATAAATTGTTTCAATCTCATTAACCTATCCCTTAAAATTAAATAAATATTTTTTATAAAATAGCAAGATTTTCTTATTGGTGCTGTATTTCAGTGCATAATATCGTTATAATCTCACCTTATATTGAAATGACTAGGTAATCATACAAATATGGACTTTATAACACTCGAAATTCTACCTTTTGTAAAAAATCATTTTTTACTGTCCCTAGGTTGGATTGTGCTGTTTATTGCAATCATTGTACTAACCATTAAAGGAAAGCTATCTAAAGTTAAAGTTATCAATAATGCTCAGGCAATCCATATGGTAAATAAACAAGATGCAGTTATTATTGATATTCGCTCTGCTGATAGCTTCAAAAAAGGGCATATAACAGATTCTCATAACATTTTGCCTATCGACATTAAAAATGCAAGTGCAAAAACAATTGAAAAGTTTAAAGAAAATATCATTATTTTAATTGATGAGAATGGTTTATCATCAACAGGTATAGGTGAAATACTTGTCAAACAAGGTTTTTCAAATGTCTTTGTATTAAAAGACGGTATTGCTGGATGGAACGGCGAGAATTTACCATTAGTTAGAAAATAATATTATAAAAAATAAGGTTTTATCATGACAGAACAAAACAATACACAACAACCAGAAACACAGTTTGCTATTCAACGTATTTATACTAAAGATGTTTCATTTGAAACTAATAATGTTCCAGAAATTTTTACTAAACAATGGCAACCAGAACTGAATCTTGAATTAAATTCATCTTCGCAAGTTTTAAGTGAAAATGTATATGAAGTTGCACTTCGTGTCACTGTAACAGTAAAACAACAAAACGAAGTTGTGTATATCTGTGAAGTTACTCAAGCGGGTATTTTCTCACTTGTCGGATTTGACGAAGGCCAAATTCAACATTGTGTTGGTGCTTATTGTCCAAATATTTTGTTCCCCTATGCTCGTGAAGTAATTTCAAGTTTAGTGAATAAAGGTACATTCCCACAAGTGAATTTAGAACCAGTAAATTTTGAAGCACTATTTATGAACTATATTCAGCAACAACAAGCTGAAGCTGAATCAAAAGAAACACTACAATAGTCATTGTATTACAATTAACTGATAATAAATTTATTAGATGATTATGAAAAAAGATGCTGCAGTAACAGTAATTGGCGCTGGATCTTATGGGACCTCTTTAGCTATTTTGCTGGCTCGAAATGGTCACTCAACTTTATTATGGGGGCACAATCCTGATAAAATGACCATTCTGCAGCATGACAGACAAAATAAACAGTTTCTACCAAATATTCCTTTCCCAAATCTGTTACAAATTGAAACTGATTTAAAAACGGCAGTTTTAGCTGCGCCAATTTTACTTATTGTGGTGCCAAGTCATGCTTTTGCAAGTATTTTGACTCAAATCAAACCTTTTTTACGCCAAGATACAAAAATTGTCTGGGCTACAAAAGGACTTGAAGTTAATACTGGCCGATTATTACAAGATGTTGCAGAGGAGATTTTGGGCAATAAGATTCCATTAGCGGTCATTTCTGGTCCAACTTTTGCTAAAGAAGTCGCATCTGGATTACCAACAGCGGTAACTGTAGCATCAACTAATGAGCATTTTTTAAATCAACTGCAAACTTTGTTTCATTGTAGCAAAAGCTTCCGAGTCTATAGCAGCAAAGATTTTATTGGAGTGCAACTTGGTGGTGCAATCAAAAATGTTATAGCTATTGGTGCTGGATTATCTGATGGTCTTGGCTTTGGAGCCAATGCCAGAACAGCATTAATTACACGTGGACTTGCTGAAATGATGCGTTTAGGTGCAGTATTAGGGGCAGATCCAGCAACCTTTATGGGAATGGCTGGATTAGGTGATTTGGTTTTAACCTGTACCGATGATCAATCCCGTAATCGTCGTTTTGGAATGTTACTTGGCCAAAATAAATCCATTCAAGAAGCTCAAGATGCTATTGGCCAAGTTGTTGAAGGTCGCAACAATACAAAAGAAGTCTGGTTATTAGCTCAAAAATATCATGTAGATATGCCTATCACTGAACAAATTTATCAAGTTATTTATGAAAATAAAGATCCAAAACAAGCCGCAGTGGCATTACTTAGGCGTTCACAAAAAGAAGAACTAAAAAGCTAATTTTTATACTCAAACACCTAGTTACCTGAAACTTTTTGACACAAAATTATACTAACTTGATATCTAAGTATTATAAAAACGTACCAATTCCTTTTTCTTTTGCTTTAAGATAAATATCGTAGCCAATATACACGTCTAATACAGCTGTACCAACAGTTTTAAACAGCGTGACTTGCTGATCATTTAGACGGCATTGGGTTGGATCTATCACTAAATCTCCTAACTCTAAAAAATCATCTTCTGATACCAATTTTTGTTTAATTGGATCAATAATATCACCTGCTTCAGCAAATACGCCTTCTTTAGTATCAACTACCCGAATATTAGCCTTTTCAACTACACATTCAGGAATTTCATGCATTTCTGGCGTATAAGCACCCACTCCATTAACGTGCGTGCCAGGTTTTACTTTTTCGCCATTAAATGTCACAACTTTTGAGGTTGTAACCGAAGTAATAATATCAGCTTGACTAATGTCATCATCCAAATTTTTTGAAAAATAAAGGTTAGTAGAAAAATGAGCAAAACGATATTTCATCTCTTCTGTAAATTGTTCCGCTTTTTGTGTATCAATATCAAAAATAGCGACATCAGTAAGTGAACGAACAGTTAACATTGCCTCTAATTGAGATACAGCTTGCCCACCAGTACCTATCAACACTGCTCGACTAGCATTTTTACGCGCCAGCAAATCGGTTGCTGCACCTTGAACGGCTCCTGTACGAAGCTGAGTGACAAAAGTGCCATCTAACATAGCACAGACTTCACCTGTTTGCGGATCTAACATTAAAACTTGAGCTGGTACTGATGGTTTACCCAATTTAGGATTGTCAGGAAATACCGAAACAATTTTTATACCCACAATATCGCTACCTTTAATATGTGCGGGCATAAACAAGGATTTTCCCTTTTGCATATCAAAATTTATTCGTAACGGCACATCACTGTTTCCTTGGCTATAGATTTTCAAAGCTTGTTTATCTGCAGCTATCGCATCTTTCATTGTATAAAATCTTTCAATATCATTTGCCGTTAAAATAAGCATTTTTATTCCTTATTGATTTTCTATATTTTTTGAACTTTAGTATCTATTATCTATTTTTTAGATCAAGATTTATTGTTAATTAAACCATAAAAAACTGTTTTATATAACAAAAATCGCAGTTCTTGTATATCTTCTATATTTTCACTATTATTACAGCGTGTAATATTGCACGATATTTGAGAAATCAGATGCTATTTAAAATATTAAAATTTTTCTTAAAGATCCTATTTCATGTAAGAATTCATGGTAATTTTGAAAACTTAAAACAAGATAGACTTCTCATTACCCCTAATCATGTATCTTTTCTTGATGGTATTCTAATCGGCGTATTTTTACCCGTAAGACCAGTCTTTGCTATTTATTCGGGTTATATTAATCATTGGTTAGTTCGCTTAGCAAAGCGCTATGTTGATTTTGTTCCAATGGATCCACTTAGTCCAATGGCAATAAAGCGATTAGTTCGCGAAGTTGAAAAAGGCCGCCCGATAGTCATATTCCCTGAAGGAAGAATTACTATAACTGGCTCATTAATGAAAATTTATGATGGTGCTGCTTTTGTTGCTGCTCGCTCTCAAGCCACCATTGTACCAGTGTGGATCGAAGGTGCTGAATTTACTTTAACTAGTCGTTTAAAAGGTTTATTTAAACGTCGTTTATTCCCTAAAATAACCATTCATGTACTTAACCCTACATCTATTCCGATGCCCGATGCGCCTAAAGCTAGTGAAAGGCGTTATATTGCAGGTGAAAAACTTCATCAAATTATGATGAATGCACGCATGGCAAGTCGTCCAAAATTAACGCTGTTTGAAGCATTATTAGAAGCACAAGTTCGCTATGGCGTGAAATCAAGAATGGTACAAGATCCTACAACTAACGAAGCATCTTATCGCAATTTATTAAAACAAATTATAGGTGTTAGTTGTATTATTGCCAAAATTACTAAAAATAAAGAGCGAGTAGGTGTTTTATTACCCAATGCAACTATTACTGTTGCAACTATTTTTGGTTTGTCAGTAAAAAATCGAACTCCAGCAATGCTTAACTATACTGCGGGAACAAAAGGCTTAAACTGTGCCATTACTGCTGCTGAAATCAAAACGATTATTACTTCACGCAAATTTATTAGAAAAGGTAAACTTGATTATCTACTTGAAGAAATCAAAGACGTTAAGTGGTGTTTTCTTGAAGATTTGCGTAAAAACTTAACTTTAAAAGATAAGCTTTATGTTGCAGTACATCAATATATTCCACGCTTAATTAAATACCAACAATCAAGCGATGACGAAGCACTAGTACTGTTTACCTCTGGTTCAGAGGGAAACCCTAAAGGTGTTGCTCATAGTCATGGAAGCCTACTTGCTAATGTTGAACAAATTCGAACGGTTATAGATCCAACCCCTGCAGATCGCTTCATGTCGGCTCTACCATTATTCCATGCTTTTGGTATTACAGCAGGATTATTTTTACCGCTATTTTCAGGTAGCCGTACATTTTTATATCCAAATCCATTACATTACCGTATGGTCCCTGAAATTATTTATGACCAAAATTGTACGGTTTTATTTGGTACGCCAACTTTCTTGGCAAACTATGCCCGTTATGCGCACCCATATGATTTTATGCGTTTACGCTATGTTGTTGCAGGTGCCGAAAAATTATCAGATGCAGTACGAGAACAATGGAAAGATAAATATGGTATTCGTATTTTAGAAGGTTATGGCGTTACCGAGTGTGCACCTGTTGTAGCCCTTAATGTTCCTATGGCATTTAAAGCTGGGACTGTAGGGCGATTACTTCCAGGCATGGTATCAAGATTAATTCACATTCCGGGCATTAGCGATGGAGGCCAATTGCAAGTCAAAGGACCTAATGTGATGAAAGGTTATTTACGGGTGGAAAATCCGGGCAAACTTGAAGAACCAGTAGCAGTTGATGAAAATGGACAAGCCGAAAAAGGTTGGTATGATACCGGTGATATCGTTGCTATTGATAGTGAGGGTTTTTTGACAATTAAAGGACGCTTGAAACGATTTGCAAAAATTGCTGGTGAAATGGTTTCATTAGAAAGTGTTGAATCCTTAGCAAAAGAAGTTGACTCTGATGCAATGCACGGTGCAACAGTTAAAGCCGATGCAGCTAAAGGGGAAGCAATTGTCTTATTTACTACCTCAACAAAATTAAATCGAGAGCAACTTAATCAGGCATCTCAAGAATTGGGCATTCCAGCACTAGCTATTCCTCGTGATATTCGTATAGTAAAAGAGTTACCGCTACTAGGTACGGGGAAAATTGATTTTATTACTTTACGAAAAATGGCTGATGAATAAACTAAAGGATGTCACATGAAACAACATTCTCTATTAAGCAAAGGCATGGTTGCAACCATGCTTGCGCAGTTTTTTTCAGCATTTGCTGATAATGCAATCTTTTTTGCTATTTTAGCTTTCATTAAGAATTTACATTATCCAACATGGAGCCAATCGGTATTACAAATTAGTTTTGTCGCACCGTTTATCATACTTTCACCTTTTGTGGGGCAATTTGCTGACAGCATGTCAAAAGGCAAAGCAATGATGATTTCAAATAGCATCAAATTATTAGGTGCAGGTTGTATTTGTTTAAATATAAGTCCTTTTGTTGGTTACTTTTTAGTTGGTATAGGTGCTGCGGCCTACTCTCCCGCTAAATATGGAATTTTAGGCGAACTAACTACAGGTGATAATTTAGTTAAAGCAAATGGGTTAATAGAAGCATCAACCATTGCCGCCATTTTACTTGGTTCGCTAGCTGGTGGTCATATTGCCGATCTTAATGTGAGCGCTTCCTTACTTGTGTGCGTGTTAGTGTATGGGCTAGCTGTTATTGCTAATTTTTTTATTCCTAAATTACCTGCTGCACGGCAAAATATTTCATGGCAATTTATCAATATGGTAAACGATTTTACTAATACATTAGAAATCATATGCAATAATAAACGTGTTTTATTTACACTATTGGGTACCAGTTTATTTTGGGGAGCTGGTATTACTTTACGTTTTCTATTAATTAGTTGGGTTCCAGCTATCTTAAATATTCATGACAACGCAACACCAACAAACCTTAATGCAATCGTTGCTATCGGTATTGTTATTGGCGCAGGTCTAGCTAGTACATTTATTAATATTAACAACACATTACGTTGTATTCCAGCAGGAATAATGATGGGAATAGCTGTAATCGCTTTTACATTACAAAGCCATATCATTTCATCTTATATACTACTTATTGTTATTGGTGCATTAGGTGGGTTCTTTTTAGTGCCATTAAATGCCTTTATTCAAAAAATAGGTAAAGAGTTAGTTGGTGCTGGTAGTGTTATTTCAGTGCAAAATTTAAGCGAATATACTGCAATGATGGTAATGTTAGGATTTTATACGTTAGCCGTTGCTTTAAATTTATCGGTTACTGCTATCGGTGTTGGTTTTGGAAGCTTATTTGCTTTAGTTATATTTTTATTATGGTTAGGATTAAAAAATAATGAATCACATTAATCTATCAGCAATGATAACAGAAAGTCGTAATCCTAATAGCGAAAAAATAGATAACTGTTCAACATTAGAAATACTACAAATCATCAATAATGAAGATAAAAAAGTCGCATTGGCTATTGAAAAAGAGCTACCCAATATCGCAAAAGCCGTTGATGCGATTAGTTTAGCATTTTCAAATCAAGGTAGACTAATCTATATAGGTGCTGGCACTTCAGGACGACTAGGTATTTTAGATGCAAGTGAATGTCCACCAACTTATGGCACATTACCAGAACAAGTTATTGGCTTAATTGCTGGAGGCAAAACAGCCATTTTTAAGGCGGTTGAAAACGTCGAAGATAACCCAGAATTGGCAATTACTGACTTAAAAAACATTAATTTTAGCTCAAATGACGTTTTAGTTGGCATTGCCGCTAGTGGGCGCACACCTTATGTAATAGGTGCTATGCAATATGCTAAATCAATTGGATCAACAGTGATCAGCTTATGCTGTAACCCATCAGCTCCAATGATTAATTTAGCCAATATTGCTATTACACCAATTGTTGGTGCAGAAGTAATTACTGGCTCATCCAGAATGAAAGCAGGTACAGCACAAAAATTAGTTCTCAACATGTTAACTACTGCCAGCATGATAAAAATCGGCAAAGTTTATAGTAATTTGATGGTTGACGTAGAAGCTACCAACGCCAAACTTGTTGAACGGCAAATATCCATTGTTATGCAGGCTACAGATTGCAGTCGAGAAAAAGCCATTACCGCATTAACCGAAAGTAATAAGCATTGTAAAACTGCTATTTTGATGATTCTTTCAGGTTTAAATGCAGAGCAAGCCAGACTGAGACTAAAAAAAGAGAATGGTTTTATTCGTCAAACTCTGTAAGATAGGCTAAATTTACTTTAATAAACAATAAAAAATTAAGTTTTTTATTAAAATGTGATGCTCACATAATTTTTAACTTATTTTTTCCTGTAAAATAACTAGATATTTTTATTTTATATACTTTATATTATGCAATTAATATAAAAAATTAGGAGGTCGTTATATGGTTGGAATTATCCTAGCAACTCATGGTGAGTTTGCGGAAGGTATTCTACAATCAGGATCGATGATATTTGGAGAGCAAGAAAATGTTAAAGCTGTTACCTTGCACCCAAGTGATAGTCCTGAAAGTTTAAAAGAACGAATGCTTGAAGCGATTGCAACATTTGCTAATCAAGAAGAAGTCCTGTTTTTAGTAGATTTATGGGGAGGAACACCATTTAATCAAGCTAACAATTTATGTGGTGAACATAGCAATTGGGCTATTGTTGCTGGTTTAAATTTACCAATGTTAATTGAAGCCTATTCATCTCGTTTTTCAATGGAAACGGCGAAAGAAATTGCTGCCGCAATTATTGAACCAGGCAAAGAAGGTGTTCGAACAACAGTCGAAATACCAACACAATCTTCTGCTTCTACTAAAAACGCAACTACTATCCCCGAAGGAACAGTAGTTGGAGATGGTAAAATGAAAATTGTGTTAGCTCGTGTTGACTCACGCCTATTACATGGACAAGTGGCGACAGCATGGACAAAATCAACCAATCCTAACCGTATTATTGTTGTTTCTGATTCGGTTGCAAAAGATGAATTAAGAAAAAAACTCATCCAAGAAGCAGCACCTCCTGGTGTAAAAGCAAATGTTGTTCCAGTTAAAAAAATTATTGAAGTTTCACGCGATCCTCGTTTTGGCAATACCAAAGCGCTACTTCTATTTGAAAATCCACAAGATGTGCTACGAACCATAGAGGGCGGCGTCGATATCAATGAACTTAATATTGGTTCAATGGCCCATTCCGTAGGAAAGGTTATGGTTAATAAAGTGCTGTCAATGAATGTTGATGATGTTGATACATTTGAAAAATTAAAAACAAAAAATGTGAAATTTGATGTTCGCAAAGTACCTAATGACTCTAGTAGTAATATGGACGAATTATTGAAAAAAGCGAAAGAAGAATTGGCGCAACAAAAGAATTAGTTTATTTAAGGGGTTATGTTATGACATTGTCAATTATTGCTATCATTTTAGTGATAGTTATTGCCTTTCTAGCTGGTATGGAAGGTATTTTAGATCAGTTTCAATTCCACCAACCTTTAGTGGCTTGTTCTTTAATTGGACTTGTAACAGGTAATTTAGAAGCTGGTGTTGTATTGGGCGGTTCGTTGCAAATGATTGCACTCGGTTGGGCCAATATCGGGGCGGCAGTAGCGCCTGATGCAGCTTTAGCATCGGTTGCTTCATCAATTATTTTAGTATTAGGCGGCCAAGGTATAACAGGCGTATCTACTGCTATAGCTGTAGCTATTCCACTTGCAGTTGCAGGGCTATTCTTAACCATGATTGTACGAACTATTGCTGTTCCATTAGTACACATGATGGATGCGGCAGCAGAAGAAGGCAATATTCAAAAAATTGAATGGTTACAAATTTTAGGTATCTGTTTACAAGGTTTACGTATCGCAATCCCAGCTGCTGCGTTACTCTTTATTCCTGCTGAAGTTGTTAGAAGTACATTAGAAGCAATGCCAGAATGGCTAACAACGGGAATGGCTATTGGTGGTGGAATGGTTGTTGCTGTTGGTTATGCGATGGTAATCAATATGATGGCAAACCGCGAAGTATGGCCATTTTTCATTATTGGTTTTGTCGTTGCCGCGATATCACAATTAACACTGATTGCACTTGGTGCTTTAGGTATAGCATTAGCACTAATTTACCTTAATCTTTCAGAACGTGGCAATTCATCCAATGGTGGTAGCAAAGGTGACCCACTTGATGATATTTTAAATGATTACTAAAAACTTGGAGAAGAAAATGACTGATAGAATCCAATTAAACAAAAAAGATCGTTTAGCGGTTGCTTGGCGTTCAACCTTCCTCCAAGGGTCTTGGAACTATGAACGTATGCAAAATGGTGGATGGGTCTATTCAATGATCCCTGCTATCAAAAAATTATACACCACCAAAGAGGCTCGCTCTGCAGCTCTTAAGCGTCACCTAGAATTTTTTAATACTCACCCTTATTTAGCTTCTCCAGTACTTGGGGTAACTCTTGCACTTGAAGAGGAACGGGCTAATGGAGCTGCTGTTGATGACGTAGCAATTCAAGGGGTAAAAGTTGGGATGATGGGACCACTAGCGGGTGTAGGTGATCCTGTATTCTGGTTTACCGTACGTCCAATGCTCGGCGCTCTTGGCGCTTCACTTGCACTAAGCGGTAATATTATGGGACCAATTTTATTCTTCTTATTATGGAATATTATTCGTTGGGGATTCATGTGGTATACCCAAGAATTTGGTTACCGTACAGGCTCTAAAATAACCGATAATTTATCAGGCGGATTACTGCAAAAAATCACCAAAGGAGCTTCTATTTTAGGAATGTTTGTACTGGCAGCCTTAGTACAAAGATGGGTATCAATTAAATTCCAACCAGTTGTATCTACTGTCAAGCTAGACAATGGTGCTTTTATTGATTGGAATACATTACCAGCAGGTGCTGAAGGCATTCAACAAGCATTAATTCAAATGCAAAGCGGATTATCACTGACTCAACAAAAGGTAACCACCTTACAAAATAACTTAGATCAATTAATACCTGGACTTGTCCCCTTACTATTGACTTTCTTTTGCATGTGGTTACTTCGTAAAAAAGTATCACCAATCCTAATTATTTTGGGATTATTTATAGTAGGTATTGTTGGCCATGTAATCGGTCTTTTATAAACATATAGCTATGCCTATATATATTTAGAAAGTATGATATTTTAAAATAACGCCAACTTTCTATTTAATATTACATTAACCTTTTCATCACACCATGTGATGAAAAGGTATCATTAATCATTCGAACTTTGCATGGATATAGGGTAGATGGTTCAATCATTAAATACTAAAATTGATTTAACAATGAAAGCAACCGCATTTACAGGCTTATCTGAATACGGCAATATAATAATTGGTGACAAAGCCTTCGAGTTTTATCATCAACACGATCCACGCAAATATATCCAAATACCATGGAATGAAATTGATTATGTGATTGCTTCTGTATTGTTAGGTGGTAGATGGATCCCTCGTTATTCAATACAAACAAAAAAAAACGGCACATTCACCTTTGCATCTAAAGAGCCCAAGAAGGTATTAAAAGCCATTCGAGTTTATATTGACGGGCAAAAAATGGTACGCTCACTTGGCTTTTTTGATGTTTTAAAGAGAGCTTTTTTTCACAAAAAGAACAAAAAATAAAAATCACTATTTTATTATATTTATCGATTTCCACTTAAATTAAATAAATTATAGTTAGTATCATTTTTCCCACTCTTTTTTTAAGTTAATCAATATAACACCGCTTCATCAACAAACAGCCATTGCACTTTTTGCTAGAAAGAGTATAATTCTGGGGCTTTGATTTTGTCCGTGTTGGGCAGGAAAAAGATTATTTTTTAATTTAAGAGGATGTTATGGTAACTATTCGTTTAGCTCGTGGTGGCTCTAAAAAGCGCCCTTTTTATCAAGTAGTTGTCACTGATAGCCGTAACCCACGTGATGGCCGTTTTATTGAGCGCGTTGGCTTTTTTAATCCAATTGCACAAGGTAAAGCAGAAGAATTACGTTTAGATCTTGATCGCGTAAATCATTGGGTTGGTTTAGGTGCAACTGTTTCTGATCGTGTTAATGCACTAATTAAACAAGCACAAAAAGCTGCTTAATTTAGTAATTGATAATCACTGTAATGATGAATACTGAGAATCTTATTGTTGTTGGTAAACTTGGTTCAAGCTACGGCATTCGCGGATGGCTCAGAATTTTTTCGTTTACAGAATTCCCAGATAGCATTTTTGATTACACTCCTTGGTATATCCAGCGTGCTGGGCAATGGCAAGAGGTAATTGTAGAGAGCTTTAAACCGCATAATCATGATATGATTGTAAAACTTAAAGGCATTGATGATCGTGATCAAGCCATTGCATTAACCAATATTGAAGTGTTTGTTGATGCAGAAAAATTACCAGCACTTAGCAATGGTGATTTTTATTGGAAAGATCTCATTGGGTGCCGAGTTAAAACAGTTAATAACTATGATTTAGGACTGGTAACTGATTTGATGGAAACCGGATCTAACGATGTATTAGTGGTTAAAGCAAATCTAAAAGATGCATTTGGAGCAACAGAACGTTTAATCCCTTTTGTTGATAATCAATTTATAAAACAAGTTGATTTAACAACAAAAATGATTGTGGTCGATTGGGATCCTGCTTTTTAATTGGTAAGGTAAAACTATGTGGATTGGCGTAATTAGCCTTTTTCCCGAAATGTTTCAAGCTATTACCTGTTATGGCGTAACTGGTCGAGCCGTTAAAAATGGGCTGTTAACAGTAGAGTATTGGAACCCTCGCGATTTTGCGCATGATAAGCATAAGACTGTCGATGATAGGCCTTATGGTGGTGGTCCTGGCATGTTAATGATGGTACAACCACTTAAAGATGCAATTCATGCGGCAAAAACAGTGGCAGGTAACAATACAAAAGTAATCTATCTTTCCCCACAAGGGCGCAAATTAGACCAACAAGGTGTTTGCGAATTGTCACAAAATAAAAATTTAATTTTGATTTGTGGACGATACGAAGGTATAGATGAACGCGTTATTCAAACCGAAATTGACGAAGAATGGTCAATTGGGGACTACGTGTTAAGTGGTGGTGAAATACCAGCGATGACCATGATTGATGCATTAGCAAGGTTTATTCCTGGCGTGCTAAATCACCAATCATCGGCAAAAGAAGACTCTTTTGCTAACGGTTTACTTGACTATCCACACTATACTCGTCCTGAGGTGTTAGATGGAATGGCGGTACCTGACGTATTAATGTCTGGTCACCATGAAGCGATTCGTCGCTGGCGATTAAAACAATCACTAGGACGAACTTGGTTAAGAAGAGAAGATCTTCTTGCAAATCTAGCTCTGACTGATGAAGAGCAATGTTTACTCGCTGAATTCCAACAAGAATACAGTGACAAACTAAGCAATTAATATTTCAGTATAACTAGTAAGAGATAATATTATGAAAAATGCAATTATTCAGCAATTAGAACAAGAACAAATGAAAAAAGACATCCCGTCTTTTCGCCCTGGTGACACGGTTGAAGTAAAAGTATGGGTTGTTGAAGGTAACAAAAAACGTCTTCAAGCTTATGAAGGTGTTGTTATTGGCATTCGCAACCGTGGTTTGCACTCTGCATTTACCGTACGTAAGATTTCGAATGGTGAAGGTGTTGAGCGAGTATTCCAAACTCACTCACCAATTGTTGATTCAATTACTGTGAAACGTCGTGGTCAAGTACGTCAAGCTAAACTTTACTACTTACGCGAACTTCGTGGTAAAGCAGCTCGTATCAAAGAGCGCCTTAACTAAATTTTATTGGTTTAATTGTCTAAAACCAATTAAAAAATATCAGATTAAACATGGTCACCTTTTTGGTGGCCGTTTTTGTATCTAACAAAAATCATTCCCTAGCAACTAATAATGTTAACAAAATTAAAGGGAATTTAATTGTTATTCTTTGAAAGGTAACACTATGGATGACTATCTTGTTAATATCCTTGCCACAACTGTAAAGCTATTTGCATTAATGACACCTCCTGCTGTTTTAAGTGCATTTTTAAGTGGCACAAAACAATACGACGAACAGCTTAGACGCAAAACAGCACTCAAAACATCCTGTGCCGTATTTATCATCGGTATAGTACTATTCTTTTTTGGTAATACCATGTTTAGTGTCTTTGGTTTTACTCTTGATGCATTCCGAATTGGTTCTGGAGCGTTGCTATTTATCACTGCAGTGTCACTAATGAATGATTCTCCAGAAAAGAACAAAATTAACAGTGATGACGATATCAGTGTTGTACCCCTTGCAATTCCACTTTGTATGGGACCCGCTTCCATTGGTACTATCATTGTTATGGGAACAAGCTCCGTAGGCTTTGCAGCCAATATGATTGGCGCTGTTTCTTTATTCATTGCATCTTCAGGGATTTATGCAATGCTATTATGTGCAAAAAGTATTGCTAAAGTATTAAAAAACACAGGTATTGCTATCTTATCAAAACTAACTGGGTTGCTAATATCAGCTATTGCTGCGCAAGTCGTTTTTACGGGTGTATCAGCTTTTCTAAAATAACTTGTATCAGAAAGGATTTCATCAAGATTATACCAAGCAAACGCACTTAACTTAGTGCCTTAAAATAAAGATAAATCACAAATAGTAAAAACATTAATAATCTGATTTTAAAAATTAAATGTAATCACCTAAACCGATTTATTAGGTGATTACAAACAAATTAATAGGTCAATAAAATTAATCTAACGTTTTTATTATTAAAGAATTTCGTTTCTTATAGAAAAAGTAAGAAACCAAAATAATTATTACTAAAACAACTTCTGATAATAAAATAAAATGCCCTGACTCCCCAAACCAAACACCAATAATAATCACAATATTAACAATAATAGAAACCCCTGCCAGCCAAGGAAATAATGGCGATTTGAACTTTACCATCTCTTTGGGATATTTACCGTTATTTACTCCCTTACGGAACTGATATTGACACCAAGCAATAATAATCCATGCAAAACATCCCACTTGCCCTGTTCCCGCTACTAAATAAATATACAATTTTTCAGCGGCAATATATTTCGAAAATAGTGAAACTAGCGCAATAATAGCAATAAATAAAATACCTTTTGTGGGCACTCCACGCTTATTTACGTCTGAAAAATATTGAGGTGCGAGTTTATCTTGTGCCATAGACCACAGCATTCTTGAACTGGCATAAATTGCAGAATTAGCCGCCGATATTGCCGCACAAAAAATAACAAAAAGCATTAAATACGAAGCTATTGAAATTCCTGCTTTATTAAATACCCACACAAATGGGCTAATTTCAGAATGAACCGTTCCATATGGATAAACAAGGGCTAAAACAGCAATAGCCAGAACATAAAATAGAATAATGCGAAAAGCAACACCAGTAATAATTTTGGGTAACACAGACTGTGGAGATTGCGCCTCACCAGCTGCACTACCAATTAATTCGACACCCTGAAAGGAATAGGTCACGATAGTCATACAAACCAATATGGCTAAAAAACCATTAGGAAACCACCCTTTTTCGGTTTTAAATGTTGGTAAGATATGCGTTTCGCTATATTGGTGATTAAGTAAATAAATCCCCACCCCAATAAATGCAATAATCGCAAGAACCTTAATAGTTGAAAACCAATACTCACTTTCTCCAAATGCACGAACAGAGGTTAAATGCACTGAAGTAAGAACAATTAGAATTAATAGACTAAAAAGATAAATAGGAATCGAAGGGAAGGTTTGGTGAGCAATCATTGAAGCAGCGGTTAAATCTGCCGCCATAGACAGTACCCAACTAAGCCAATACAACCAACCGATGGTATAACTCCAAATTGGATTGGGTATAAACATCAACGCATAGTGTTGAAATGAACCTGCATGAGGAAATGCACAAGAAAGTTCACCTAAACATAACATAGTTGAAAGCATTATGCTTCCTGCCATTAAATAAGCAATAATTGTTCCTAACGGACCAACTGTGCTAAGTGGAGCTGCAATACCAATAAATAATCCAGTACCAATTGATCCACCTAATGAAATCATCAATAAATGACGATTTTTTAGGTTTTTCTTTAAATTACTACTGGGATAAGGGTTTTCTTGTGATTCAGATGTTGTCATATAAACCGCCTAGTAATTAATAAAAACTGCTGGTTACCCAGCAGTTAACACAAATTAATAAATAAACCGTTTTTCTACACCATTAGTTTGACAAGCCATTAGTAAAGCAGTGTAATCAAGCTCAAATCCAATAACATCGCCAACACGAAGTGTTTGAGTAACATCTTCAATATCAACCAAGGTATGATCACTGGTTTGACCCAATACAGTAATATCATCATTGATGGGTATACAGCTTTCTGCTGGCACATCTTGACGTCCAAAGGCAAGAAGTGCGCGTTTGCGTGTACCGCTATCAACAAAGGTTTTACTGTTTAAAAAAGCATCTACACCTAATTCACCAACAGGAACTGTTGGTTTACTATTGAGTTCAATGATTTGCGCATATAATTTGTAAATATTACTACATGCTTTATCAACGGGTTTATTTGAATGATGAAACTCGTCAAGATATTTCATATCCACATATTCAATACCAAACTCGTGTAAACCACCAATTCTCAAATGATTTAATCCTTCTGGCCAAATACCTTTATCCAATAAGTGGTAACTGGTACAATTACCGGCCGATAAATACTTTATTTTAATATTACAAACTTGCTCTACTTTACGCGCTATTTTTAAAAAGTCTACTCCATTTTTAACTGTAGGTAGTACAGTACCATAGCAATTAAAATTGGTGCCGAGCCCATAGAGCTCAACACCGGGTAAAGAAAGAATAAGTTTAACCGTATCAATGATTTCATCAATATGTTCAAACCAAATACCTTCGCGTAAATCCCCCATATCAACCATTAATAAAACTTGATGTACTTTTTGTTGTTTAACGGCTTCATCAGAAAGTGCCTGAATTACTGCTTTTTCGCTGTTTAAACTAATATCAGCATATCTAACAACATCACTAATTTCACTTAAACAAGGGCTACGTAATAAGCAGGTTTTACAATTTAAAGCTTCTTTTAATTTCTTTAAATTGTATGTTCTTGATTCAGCAATCACATCAATACCGCCTTCAAGTACTGCTTTGGCTGTTTCAACACAACCATCAAAAACTTTATTAACAGCCATAACTTCAATACCGTGTTTAGCTAATAAATCTTTTTCAACACGAGCATTATTTCTTAATTTGCGTAAATCAATTTCTAATATAGGTTTGTACATAATTTTACTCCTCTATATATTATTACTACTGCAAACGGTTACGTTTTTGGGCTCGATAATAAATCCATTCAGCTAAACCAATGGCAAGTACTGCACCACCAACAATTTTAGCAATATATTCGACATACCCCCCCATATCTATTTGCGCAGGTGGAATAAACACTAATACCACAGCAAATAGAGTAGATAAGAAACCAAGTGCTGGTAACACAATTGGCAACACCTTACCCGGAATTTTAAAGCTACGCGGTACATCAGGTTGAGTAAAGCGTAAACGATAATACGCAATAAACATCACTAAATATGGGATAAAATAACAAATTGTTGTAAGTGCTGTTAACATCCAATATGCCGCTGCAATACTTGGCGACACAAAAGTTGAAAAACAAAGTACTGTAACAATAATAGCTTGAATAATTAACGCAAAGGCTGGTGTTTTATATACTGGATGTAAACGACCAATGCGTTCTCCAAGCAAATTATCTTCTTTTGATGCTTCTTGTAGCATATAAATCGGACCAACTAACCATGAGTTTATTTGTCCTAATGCACCAAAAAACAAACAAATTGCCATTACTGGTAATAACCAAGGCATATGCAATTCTTTAGCTGAGGCTTCCATTGCTTGCATAACACCCGCTACGATATCAGTATCCGCTGCTGGTAATAAAGTATTAATAGCCCATGTTCCGACCATATAAATACCAACAATTACCACTGCTGAAACCAACATTGCTTTTGGAAAGTCTCGTTGTGGATCTCGTGTACGCCCTGCAATCATTGGAGCCACCTCAAGACCAGCAAATGCGAACATCATGCTAGATAGAAAAACAATAGTATCCCAACTACTTAAATCAGGTAACCAATCACTAACATGACTATAGCTTGTAGCCATAGGATGCCCTGTGAATAACCATACAACAGCTAATAGCACAATAATAGCGGCTGGAATAAATACACCAAGCCATGCACTCACACTATTAATAATCTTAGTCCATTGCATCCCTTTAATATTCATCAGTGTTAAAATCCAGAATACCACCATAGAGCCAACACCAATAAATACTTGATTTTGAGCTAACTCAGCACTAAACATATACCCAATTGCAGTAAAACCAAATTGCAACATTAACGGGAAGAAAAGAACGCAAGAGAACAAAAAGCAAACAACAACTATCCAACCGATACGTTTACCAAATGCTTCTTTTACCCAAACAAAAATTCCACCATCTTTTGGCCAACCGGTTGAAAGTTCGCCACAAACCATAGCTAATGGGAAGAAAAGACAAAATGCAGCAAGTAACCAAAGTACCATTGCTGACGCCCCATAAGGAGCAACATTAGGAATTTGACGCAAACTTAGTATTGCAATGACATTCATAAAAACAATGTCTTTAATACCAAGTAGACTTGAATCTTTAGAATCACTCATAATAACCTCACTTTATCATATCTGGAGCATAAAATGCCCCAGATATTGATGATTAATATATGTCGTATCCAACCATATCTTCGTAAGTGTCCTCACGGCGAATCAATCTATCCTTGCCTTCTTTATCTATCATTACAACAGAAGTACGAGGACGATTGTTATAAACAGTTTGGCTTTCGATGGTATAAGCACCAGCATCAAGGAAAGCAACAATATCACCGATTTGAGTGTCTTTTGGCATTAAGAATTCTTCACCTTTAACACCGACATGGAAATAGTCACCACCATCACATAAAGGACCAGCCAATTTGATGTACTCATCATGTGTTTCATTGATTTTTGAAGCATTATAAACATAGAAGAACCAATCAAAATGTTGACTATCAGATAGCACACTATAACCAGCATCAACAAATTTCCACTCAACATGCTCTTCAATATTGCCATCTAAATCATAATTGGTTTTACGTTTTTCACAGGCAACTTCAGTTACAAGCACACCTGCTGAGCCTGTTACTTTACGACCTGGCTCAATACAGATTTCAACATCAGTACGCCATTTGTGTACTTCACTAATAACAGCATCAGCAAAATCTTGTGCAGTAATACCTGCATACATATTATCTTCTAATGGATTACCATTTTCTTCATCATATTTATAAGGAACAGGGATCCCCCCACCTACGTTGATTAAATCAAATTTAATACCAAGCACTTCTTCTAAGCGACGTGATTCATCAACTAAAACTTTCGTAGCTTTAGCAAAAGGCTCTGATTCTGGAACCTGATCACCAACGTGCATATGTAAACCGCGTAAATGAACATATGGCATTTCTAAAATACGACGACATGTTTCTTCTGCTTGTTCTAAATCGATACCTGATTTAGCATGATAAGCAGTGACTAATTCTGCGTGAGTTGCTGACGGAACATTTGGTTCAACACGCACACAAACATTTGCTACCTTTTTCAAACGTCTTGAAATCTCATCAATAATATCAAGCTCATATAAGCTATCTACGTTGATAATATACAGATCATTTTGGATAGCAAACTCTAAATCCACTGGTTTTTTAACAACACCATTAAACACAATTTGGCTACCAGGGAAACCGATATCTAAACATTTACGCACTTCAAACATTGAGTTCGCTTCGGCATAAATTCCTGCATCTTTAATCGCTTTAAGAACGCCCATTACTGAACAAGTTTTTGATGCATAGAAAATTTTTGTTTTTGGATGAGCTTTAAATGCCTCTTTAATTTCTTGCACATTACGATCAATCTCCTTTTCAGAAAACACATAAAAAGGCGTTGGATATTTTTTGGCTAACTCTTCTAAATTAACACCATCAAAACAAAGTTTGCCACTTTCAGCGCTAAAACGACGATCTTTAGTTACAAGATCAGTACGTAATTTGTTATAATTTGACATAATTTTGTCGGACATATAGCCTCCAGTTAATGATTACATAAAAAATAAGTAAAATGGCTTCTCACTTGTTGTGCAATCAGCATGCCAACTTTTAAAAAAAAAATAATCAATATATTAACAAACAAAACGCAAGTAAAAATTTAATCATTTAGTATAAAATCCGTTTTTATGACAAAAATTTGTCATTTTTATATGATAATTAACAGGCGTTTAAATTAAACAAAGCTAAATATAACAAATCACCCTAGTTCAAAAGGCACGAATATCATGACAATCGATCCTGAATTATTACAATCATTGGAAATATTTAAACATTTTTTTGATTTAATCCATCAACCAATGGCGATTATTGATAAAGAAGGCAAATATGTTTATTACAATCAGGAAAGTGCTGAACTTGATGGTTACCCTATAGAACAAGCTATAGGAAAACCAATGCTTAAAGTTTATCCCAAGATGCGAAAAGAAGACAGCACGATGTTGCAAGCCCTACAACATGGGAAAGAATATCAAAACAATTACCAAAGCTATTATAACCATGTAGGTAAACTTGTAGATTATATGCACACAACAGTTCCTCTTTATAATAAAAATCAAAAAATTATCGGCGCAATAGAAATAGGTCGAAATTTATCTACTGTTAGGCAATTACAAGACCAAGTATTCAAGCTCAATAGCAAGCTATATCAAAATAAAGAACAACCATTACCAGAAATTGTTTTTGTATCAAAAACAATGCAAGAGGTTATCGATCAAACTAACATCTTGGGAGCAAATGATGTTCCTGTATTAATAGTTGGCGAAACAGGAACAGGTAAAGAGCTATTTGCTCGTTTAATCCACCAAACAAGCCAACGCCGTGACAAAGCATTTATCTCGCTCAACTGTAGTGCACTACCAACCACACTGATTGAAAGCACCCTATTTGGTACGGTCAAAGGCGCATTTACGGGTGCTGAAAACCGACAAGGTTATTTAGAACTGGCTAACGGAGGCACATTATTCCTTGATGAATTAAATGCTATGCCTCTTGAAATGCAAAGTAAATTATTACGATTCTTACAAGAAAAAACCTACTGGCAATTAGGTGGTAATAAAGAAATGCATTCAGATGTTCGTATTGTTGCTGCCATGAATGAACCACCTACAGAACTATTAAAAACAGGAAAAATGAGAAGTGATCTGTTTTTTCGCTTAAACGTTGGTTTAATAAAACTCCCCGCTTTACGCGACAGAACAGAAGATATTCCGGTGTTAGCACGCTATTTTATTGATAAACATAAAAACGACGTCAATGTCGTAATTAGCGGTATCAGTGAACATGCACTACAACAATTAATATCAGCTCCTTGGCCCGGTAATGTCCGTATGCTTGAAAATACAATTGTCAGAAGTATGGTATTACAAAACGAACCGGGTGAATTACAGAATATTGTCCTTGATGAAGATCTATTCGATCTTAATAGTTCATCTTCTCAAAACGATGATATCAATAAACCAGAAAATTTACCTATCAACACATCTACTGATGGAAACAACTTAATTGAACAAGTTGAAAACTATGAACGACAACTCATCATTAACGCATTAAATCAAGCCAACGGCAAAATTATAACGGCGGCAAAACTATTAAACATTTCACGCACAACGTTACAATACAAAGTAAAAAAATACCATATTCAAATGGGCGTAATTAATTAAACGATCGAGCACAAGCAAATGCACTACTCCATGCCCATTGAAAATTATAGCCACCTAACCAGCCTGACACATCGACAACCTCACCAATAAAATAGAGGTTGGGGTGTGTTTTAACTGCCATAGTTTTGGAAGACAACGCATCAGTACTTATACCACCAAGAGTCACCTCCGCAGTACGATAACCCTCAGTCCCATTTGGAGTAATATGCCAATGTGTTAAAGCATTATACAAGTCTTGCTGTTGTTTGGGATTAATTTGCTTAACTATTATATCGTTTATCAAATTGAGTTGTATTAACACCTCAACAAGCCTTTTAGGTAAAACCTGTGCTAAACAATTTTTTATAGTTTGATTACGATTCTGCTCTAATAATGGTTTAAACGATGATTCGAATGTGAAATCAGGTAATAAATTAATAGTAATTGACTCTCCAGCCTGCCAATAGCTTGATATTTGCAAAATAGCTGGTCCTGAAATTCCTCGATGAGTAAATAATAGATTCTCCTTAAAACTAACTCTTTCATTAGAAACTTCAACAGCAACAGCAATACCAGACAAGGTTGATAATATATCAAGTAAAGGTTTATGTAACGTGAACGGTACTAATCCTGCTTTGACTGGTATCACTGGAATAGCCAATTTTTCAGCAATTTTATAGCCAATTGAAGTCATGCCAAGGGCAGGCATCGATAAGCCTCCCGTAGCAATAATAAGATTATCACTATCAATAATGCCTCGAGAAGTATGTAATTTAAATTCTATTTTATCACTGCTAATATCTTCAACCTGAGTCTGCATCATAAAATGAACATGCCCTTTTTGGCACTCGTTTAATAGCATATCAACAATATCTTGCGCTGAATTATCACAAAATAATTGCCCATGATCTTTTTCATGGTAAGCAATACCATACTGATTTACTAATTGGATAAAGTCCCACTGAGTAAATTGTTTCAAAGCTGATTTACAAAAATGAGGATTGCAAGAAATATAATTACTAGGTTCAACCATTAAATTAGTAAAATTACATTTACCACCACCAGACATTAGAATTTTGCGTCCTAACTTTTTACCATTATCAATCACAGTAACATCATACCCTTTTTGCCCCAGTAAACCTGCGCAAAAAAGCCCAGCGGCGCCAGCACCCACAATCGTAATTTTAGTTTGCATTATTAATAGATAAAAAATAAAAGATAACAAATTATAACAGTATACAATTGTCACACATAGTTATTGAATCAAATAACATATTTTATACTCAAACACATAGTTACCTGAAACTTTTTAACAAGAAAGAAAAAGAACTTATATCCCATTTTCTAAAGCCAAATTTAAAAGCAACGCCTTAACTTATAAAAAAAAATAAATCATAAACGTAAATACTACTATTAGCTTTATTAATAACGTTTATATAACTTATTAAAAGATTGACTTATAAATATATTTATTAAGCCAGCATTCTTTTTATTTTTCATCCAATTATAAAGGTATGATTATGCAATTTTTATAAAAGGAGGGTAAATATATCAAAATAATCTTTATTACTTATTTAAACTTAATTAGTAGTAAAAAGCTTGTATTGTTTAAATAATTAACTAATTGATTTTAATAATATATTGATAAACCAGCGACAACTATCACCGATTTATCATTTTTAATATCTTTATAGTACTATTCTATCTTCTTATCCGCTCTTTTTTATTCGCATTTTATTAAAAAATAGATAAGCAGATATAGCAACAACAAAATTTCCTAGTGCAGCAAATATCGTTACAACATTAAGAGCAAAATAGTTAAATAAAATAAATCCTGTCAAAATTGCACCAATTGCCGCACCAAAAGTATTAATCGCATAAAGATGTCCAGTGGTTTGACCAATATTTTTCCAAAACTGTGCTATATAAGTAATTAAAATTGGAAGTGTTGCTCCCATCAAAAGGGCTGGAATAAGCACCAATAAGAAATTAACAATTGCAACAACAATTAAATTGTAAACAATAAAGATATCACCGACAAATAAAATAAGTTGATAACTAATTATTCCAAATAAACCAATTCCAAATTCACT
>NZ_JBIDFE010000006.1:0-122298 GCF_046635605.1 Gilliamella sp. BG3 | reverse complement strand
TTAAAGTTTGATGCTCAATAACTGTCTCTGACATATTCAAATGAATCTTCAGTGTCACTTATCAAGACTTAATTTTTGTCCGTAGACTTTAATCTTTTGTCTCGTAAGTGCCCACACAGATTGTCTGTTTCTTCTTTTTAAAGAGCTAACAGCTTACATCCCTCGTCAACCTTTCGTTGATTTAGTTCGCTGTCTCAAGGGTTGCGTATGTTACTCACTTCACATGTGAACGTCAACCCCTATTTTAGAAATTTTTAATTTTTTGTGTTGAATGACTGCTTTTTACACAAATTTAGGCATTATAGGGTTATTTTTAGTTGTTTTGTCACATTAATAGCTTTATTGGTAGCCTCTTTAACTGTCGATGCTCTAGCTAACGCAACTCCCATTCTTCTTGTTCCTTTTACTTCTGGTTTACCAAATAAACGTAAATCAGTTTGCGGTTCGCTTAATGCTTTATCAATATTAGCAAAAGTTATTTGTTTGGAATTACCTTCTATTAATAAGACAGATGATGCACAGGCACCATATTGTTCTATAATTGGAATTGGCAATCCTAATATTGCCCTAGCATGTAATGCAAACTCAGATAGGTTTTGTGAAATTAATGTCACCATACCGGTATCATGGGGGCGAGGTGATACTTCACTAAACCATACTTGCTCCCCTTTAACAAATAATTCAACACCAAATACCCCTCGTCCACCTAATGCTTCTGTTATTTTAGTTGCAATATTTTTCGCTTGTTTCAATGCTTTTTCAGGCATCTGCTGAGGTTGCCAAGATTCTCGATAATCACCTTTTTCTTGACGATGGCCAATTGGTTCGCAGAATGAAACTCCGTTAATATGCCGAACAGTCAGCAAAGTAATCTCGTAATCAAAATCAACAAAACCTTCTATGATTACTTTACCCCCACCAGAGCGCCCTCCCTCTTGAGCATATATCCATGAAGATTTAATATCTGCTTCACTACGCAATAAAGATTGACCTTTACCCGAAGAGCTCATAACTGGCTTAACCAAACATGGAAAACCTATCTCTTTTACCATTTGTTCATATTCAAATTCGTTTTCGGCGAAACGATAAGGTGAAGTGGGTAGTTTTAATTCTTCTGCAGCAAGACGGCGAATCCCCTCACGATTCATTGTTAATTGCGTTGCTTTTGCTGTTGGAATAACAGTAAATCCTTCTTTTTCCAACTCAACTAGTGTAGATGTGGCAATAGCTTCAATTTCTGGAACAATATAATCGGGATTTTCCATTTCAATGACTTTTTTTAGAGCATCCCCATCAAGCATATTAACAGTATGATACCGATGAGCTACTTGCATTGCTGGCGCATTAGCGTATCGATCAACTGCAATAACTTCACAGCCAAAACGTTGTAATTCAATCGCCACTTCTTTAGCTAACTCTCCTGCACCACAAAGTAATACTTTTGTTGCAGTCGGTGATAAAGGAGTACCTAATTTAGCCATAATTCCCTCATACACAGTTAATCGTTATATCTCAAGAAATAAAAAATCGGGAAAATTATCCCGATTTTTTAATCAATATTAAGCTTGATAAGGATCACGTAAAATCATGGTTTCATTGCGATCCGGACCTGTTGAAATAATATCAATTGGTGTTTCGGTTAACTCTTCAATTCTTTTGATATAAGCTTTTGCTGCTTGTGGCAGTGCATCATAGCTTTTAATACCAAAAGTTGATTCGCTCCAACCTTGCATAGTTTCATAAACAGGTTTAACTAAGCTCCACTCTTCAGCGGCAGCTGGAGCATTTTTGATAACATCACCATTTGGTAATTGGTAACCGACACAAATTTTTACTTCTTTCAGCCCATCTAACACATCAAGCTTAGTTAAACAAAATCCTGAAACAGAATTAAGTTGTACCGCTTTACGCACAGCAACTGCATCAAGCCATCCAGTACGACGGCGACGACCTGTTGTTGCACCAAATTCATTACCTTGTTTACAAAGATACTCACCAACTTCATCAAATAGCTCTGTAGGGAATGGGCCTGCACCAACACGCGTAGAGTAAGCTTTAACAATACCTAACACATAGCCAACATAACGCGGACCAAAACCAGATCCCGTTGCCACACCACCAGCAGTAGTATTAGAAGAAGTTACAAAAGGATAAGTACCATGATCGATATCAAGTAATGTACCTTGTGCACCTTCGAACATAATTCTTTCACCTTTTCTTCGTGCATCTTCTAAAAGCGCAGGAATATCGGCAATCATAGCAACTAAAATATCAGCTATAGCTAATGTAGCATCTAAAACTTTTTGATAATCTACTGCTTCGGTTTTGTAATAATTGACTAATTGGAAATTATGATATTCCATCACATCTTTTAGTTTTTCAGCAAAAGCTTGACGATCACGTAAATCACCAACTCGAAGTCCACGGCGAGCAACTTTATCCTCATAAGCAGGACCAATACCACGCCCTGTTGTTCCAATAGCTTTATTGCCACGAGCTTTTTCTCGAGCTTGATCTAATGCAATATGGTAAGGCAAAATTAGAGGACATGATTCAGAGATAAGGAGTCTTTCCCTAACAGGAATACCACTATTTTCTAACTCTTTCATCTCTTTCATCAAAGCATCAGGACAAAGCACTACACCATTAGCAATAATGCTAATAACATCATTACGTAAAATTCCTGATGGAATTAAGTGTAATACTGTTTTTTCACCATTAATAACTAATGTATGACCTGCATTATGCCCTCCTTGATAGCGAACAACATACTTTGCTTTTTCCGTAAGTAAATCAACAACTTTACCTTTTCCTTCATCACCCCATTGTGTACCTAACACAACAACATTATTACTCATAGACTATTTACTCATTTTGTTAATTATCAGATTTTAATTTCATATATTTAAAAAATTCACTATCAGGGCTAATAACTACAATATCATTATCTGTAAAGCTTCGTTCATAAGTTTTTAGCCTCCGTATAAAGCTAAAAAACTCTATATCTTTACCAAAGGCATCAGCATAAAGTTTGATTGCATTCGCATCACCTTCACCACGAATAGAGCGAGATTGACGTTCAGCTTCAGATAATATTTTGGTTACTTCTAGTGTAGCCTCTGCTCGTATTTCATCAGCTCTTTTAACACCTTGAAAATGTTGATTTTGGAACACATTATTTCGTTCTGCTTTCATTTTCTCATAAATAGAATTAGACATTTCTTGAGGAAAATTAACTTTCTTTAAGCGAACATCAATAACTTCAATACCGAAAGGTCTCATACTCGCTTGATTAACCTCTAAAGCTTTTTCATCTTTATTAGCTTGATTTTCAATCGAATTACTTTTATCCAATTCTTTAACCGTGCTATTTAAAATATCTTTTACACGGGTTACTATAGAATTATGAGAGTTATTATTCGTATCATTAACAACATCAATGATATTTAATTTTTCAATTTCTGTTCTTAAACAACCATTTGATCGAGCAAGCAACAAGTTCTCGATACTATTACCAGCAGCAATAGTTTCATAATATCGATTAAAATCAATAATCTTCCATTGTACAAAATAATCAACAACTAAATCTTTATTTTCACGTGTTCTAAATTTTTGTTCTTGACCAGCATTATTAGGACTATTTATTGTTTTTATTTTAGCATCAACAATTTTTACATTATCCATTCCTGGAAATTTAAAATATAATCCAGGTTCAGATAATCCTATAATTTTATTAAACCGTAAAACTATTCCACGAGTACCTTCTTCAATAACATAAGCGCTAGAAAAAAACACACCAATCAAAATTAATACTATAGGAACCAATAATTTGCGCATGCTTTTCTCCTTATCTTCCCATAAACCGTGGAGTCCGCGTAGTCTCGCCAACTTTAATGGTGTTATTAGTGTTATTTTCTTTTGATAATTCCAGCTTTGATTTAGGCTGTTCTTTTACTGTTTCAGACGAGCTCAGCATATTGGAATTATATTCACTATTTTGGTTTGATAACGTCATTGTTTGAGAATTTTTTTCACTCTTATTTTTTAATAGTGCTTCTAACGGTAACACCATCAAATTTCCACTTTTATCATTCACTATAATCTTATTAGTTTTGGTTAATACTCTTTCCATAGTTTCAATATATAAATGTTCTTTAGTAATTTCTGGTGCTACTTTATATTGTGGTAAGATTTTTTCAAAACTGGCCACATCACCTGCAGCTTCAAGTTCTACTCTAACCTTATATGCATTAGCATCAGCTAAAATTCCTGCTGAACGTTCTTCTGCTTGCTGAATTTTTTTCACCTTATCAGCTTCAGCTTGTTTGATTTCTCGCTCACTATCGTCTTGAGAATGAAGCGTTTTATTGTCAGTACCTTTCACTTCATCTGGTAGACGAGCAACTTGAAAATTCAAATTAACAATATTAATACCCATATCATAGGGACTAATGATATTAACTAACTCATCTTTAGTGCTACGTTCTAGAGCTGAACGTTCATCAGAAATTATCGCATCAATATTTGAACTTGCCACCACCGTTCTAAGGGCGCTATCGGCAGCTTGGCGCAAACTATCTTCTACATTAGTGACATTAAATAAATATTTTAAAGGATCGCTGACACTATATTGCACATTTATATCAACAAAAACCAAATTTTCACCAGCTGTAACAATAAGTCCCTTTTCGTTGAAATTTCGAATACCCTGTGTATCAACAATATACACTTTATCGATTAAAGTTGGCTTCCAATTTAGTCCTGGTTGAATGATTTCAGATTGAACTTGACCGAAGCGAGTAATTACACCACGTTGATTTTGGTTAATGGTATAAAATCCACTTCCTGCCCAAACTACAACAAGTAAAGCAATTATAGATATGATAATTTTAGTTGTACTCATCGGCAATTTAATTCCAGAGGAACCATTATTATTACCGAAATTATTTTTTTTTAATAATTTTTTAACTTTATCAAATAAACCATCAGATGAATGATTAGTTGGCTTTTTTTTATTATTCCCCCATGGGTCGTTATCTTGTCCGTTATTGCCGGGCTGATTCCACGCCATATTGTATATGCTCCATTTGATAATTAGTTGTTATTTTGCTTATTGATCAAGTATAACAGATCTGGTTCTTGTTTACAGAGGCGATTCCATTCTATAGAGGGAATTCTCACATCTAGATGAAAACTACCATCCTCATTAATAAATTCATTTTCTACCGCATTTAACTGATATAAACGACTTCTTAATCTTGCTAAATAAGCAGGTAAGTTTAAGTGGCAAACTTGTATTTGCTTAGCTAGCCTTTCTTTTAAAGCGATAAATAATTGATCTAATCCTAAACTATTTTGCGCTGAAATCCAAACACGAATTGGTATACCGTTTTCATCTCTATCAATACTTGGTTGTTTGCCTTCTATCAAGTCGATTTTATTCATAACAAGTAATGTTGGAATTTCGTGCGCATCAATTTCGTGCAAAACTTCATCAACAGCATGCATATTATCTAATAAATTAGGATCTGCTGCATCAACAACATGTAATAACAATGCAGCTTGTTGAGTTTCTAATAACGTTGCTTTAAAAGCCGCAATTAAATCATGTGGCAAATGGCGAATAAAACCAACTGTGTCAGCTAAAACAACTTCACCGACATCATCAACAATAACTCGACGAAGCGTTGGATCGAGTGTAGCAAATAACTGATTAGCAGCATATACATCAGCATTTGTTAACGCATTAAATAATGTTGATTTACCTGCATTCGTGTAGCCAACAAAAGAGACTGTTGATAGATCTGCTTTATTTCGTGATTGACGATTTTGATTTCGCTGTTTTTCAACTTTAGCAAGTCTTGATAAAATTAATTGAATCCGTTGACGAATCAACCTTCTATCAGTTTCTAATTGAGTTTCACCTGGACCACGTAAACCTATCCCACCTTTTTGACGTTCTAAATGCGTCCAACCTCGAACTAAACGAGTCGAAAGATGTTGTAACTGTGCTAATTCAACCTGTAATTTACCTTCATGTGTTCTGGCTCTTTGAGCAAAAATATCAAGAATCAATCCTGTTCTATCAACAACACGACATTTGCATAATTGCTCTAGATTACGTTCTTGGGAGGGAGTTAAAGAATGATTTACTAAAATAACAGAAGCATTAAGCTGTTTAACTTTTTCTGCTATTTCTTGAGCTTTACCTTCACCTACAAAATATTTGGTTTGAGGTACTTTTCTTGAGGTTGTTACAATATCGAGAATATCTATTTGAGCCGAAGAAACCAAAATTTCAAACTCTTTAAGATCCTCGATATTGCTCTCTTGAGGGAAGAATACATGGACTAATAAGGCAGATTCACCGCCTTTATATCTCTCAAACAATCAGATTCTCCACTGAAATTCAGCTTTCGCTTTCCTCTTCGGATTGAGATACCAATCCAGAAATAGGTCTAGATGGTACGACTGTCGAGATAGCATGTTTATATACCATTTGGCTTACAGTATTTTTTAACAAAATCACAAATTGATCAAATGATTCAATTTGCCCTTGTAACTTAATACCATTAACTAAATAGATTGAGACAGGAATATGCTCTCTACGAAGCAAATTTAAATAAGGATCTTGTAATGACTGCCCTTTTGACATGAGTTTATCCTTTAAAAATAATTATATTAAGATAAAATAAATACATTTATAAATAATTAATGTATTTTACATACTATTTTCAGATACATCTTTAGTATCTACCAAAATAACATAAAAAAAGCTTCTCTTAAACCAATCAACTATAATTAATGCACAAATAACTAAAATTTTAAAAAATTTAAACTAAAAAGGTAAAAAAAATACTAAATACTGACACTAATATACATAACTTTACCTACGAAAAAATTTACAATTGTATATTATTAAACCACTATAAAAATTATCACTTAAAATATGTTTCGGAATATTGAATCCATATTATCATTGTTTAACCACGTAATAGGTTGTTTCCAACCACGAAGCCATGTTATTTGTCGTTTAGCTAATTGACGAGTAGCGCAGATTCCTTTAAAAACCATTTCATCATAACTTGTATTACCATTTAAATACTCCCACATTTGACGATATCCAACACAACGCATAGAAGGTAAATTTAAATGTAAATCCGATCGCTGCATAAGTGCTCTGACTTCATTTTCAAATCCTTGATCCAACATCTGTAAAAAGCGTTGTTCAATACGTTCATGTAATTGCGAACGATCTTGCGGCATAATAGCAAATTGCATAATATCGTATGGTAATGTTTCGCCACTTTCTTGTGTAAGTTCAGTTAGACTTTTGCCTGAAATTAAATAAACCTCTAAAGCACGATTAAGCCGCTGAGGATCGTTAGGATGAATTCGTTCAGCTGAAATTGGATCGATCTTTTTTAGCTCTTCGTGAATCGCTTGCCAACCTAATTTATTAGCTTTTTCCTCTATTTGCTTACGAATTACGCTATCAGCAGCAGGAAGCGGTGAAAGCCCTTCAATTAAAGCCTTAAAATAGAGCATTGTCCCACCAACTAATAATGGAATTCGCCCTTTTTTTAGGGTTTTTTCAATTTCCACAATGGCATCATGTCTAAAATTAGCTGCCGAATAACTTTTTGCAGGATCACAAATATCAATCAATTTATGTGGATACTTTTGTTGCTCTTCTTTAGTCGGTTTTGCAGTACCAATGTCCATACCACGATAAATTAGAGCTGAATCGACGCTAATAATATCAATAGGATAACGATCATAAAGCGCCATAGCAAATGCCGTTTTACCAGATGCTGTTGGCCCCATTAACGAAATAATTTTTGGTTTATTCATGATAAATCGATTGAGTTAAAGATTGCATGTCAATTGGGTATAAAAATGAATCTTGTTGTAACAGATTAATATCCACTTGTTCTAATTGAGCTAGTAACTGAATGGCTTTTACTACACTCCAGTTCATCGTAACACTATCATAATACTGATTAGCTAACCAAGCCGCTATTTGCGTTGGATCTAAAACTTCATTTTTTGAATCAGAAATAAAAGCAATTAAAGCGGGCAATAATTGTTGCCAATTGATAGTACGCAACATTTTAGGAACATTTTGCAAATACAGCTTCGCTTTATCAATATAAAAATCAAAACCTAAAAAATTTAGTTGCGGCTGATAAGAAGAAAGGACTTTCTGCTCCTTATTATTAATTAAAATTGTTAATGGGATAAGCAATTTTTCAGAATCTTGTGACAATAATTTAATCGCAACGAATTTTTGTTGAGCAATAGGCAACTTCATCAACATTAATTTTTGTTGATTATCTTCATTTTTTTCAAGCAATGCAATATCAGGTTGAATAATAGTTAACACCCGTCCAAATGTCACTAATAATGAATTATCAAGCTGCTGTTGTAATGATTGCAATGGTAAATTTCGTTTAGGAAATAATGATTCAATAACCGCTTTTTGTGGTTCAGTTATTTCATTTTCTTCTACCGATAAAAATGGCTTTTCTGGCTCAAGTTGTACAATATTTTGAGAAGAAGATTCAACGCTAACTAACTGACCATACAACGCATTTTCTTTAGCATAATTACTAGTTTTTTTAGGTAATTGGTTACTAGCTTGATAAGGCTTAGAAATCGTCTGTTGATTAAAGATATTTTCTCCAGCTGCTTGCCGATTAGGTGTTATTGTTACTTTTTCATCTGTTACAGATAAATCCGATTCAAGAGCCATAACTATAGCTTGATAAACGAAATCATGAACCAATCTTGCCTCATGAAAACGGACTTCATGTTTAGCAGGGTGAACATTAACATCAACTTGTTTTGGATCTATTTGTAAAAACACCACATAACTTTGTTGTTCATTCGCACGTCTTATATAGGCTTGTCGCAATGCATGATTAAGTAATTTATCTTTGATAACTCGACCATTAACATAAAAATATTGCAAATTACTAACTTCACTACTTGTTACCCAACCTTGAATGAACAAATCATCATGTTGCCAATCTAATTTGACTGCTTTTTGCATAAATACTCGTCCACATACCAATTCTACCCTTTTTTCAAGGGTAGATGAACGGTACTGCTTAACAAGTTTACTATTATGCTGCAAATTAAAAGTAACATCAGGACGTGCTAGCGCAATACGCCGAACGAATTCTTCAATATGCATAAATTCAGTTTTTTCTGTTTTTAAAAAACGGCGTCTTGCAGGCGTATTGTAAAACAAATCAAGTACTTCAACAGTCGAGCCAACAGGATGTGCAGCAGGTTTAATCACCGGTTCCATATCTCGCCCTTCAGCATAAACTTGCCAAGCTTCAGTTTGTTCTGCTGTGCGTGAAGTTAATGTCAATCTTGCAACTGAACTTATACTCGCCAGCGCCTCACCACGAAATCCAAGGCTAATAATAGAATCTAAATCATCTAACTTGCTGATTTTACTTGTCGCATGACGAGCAAGCGCCAGTGCTAATTCATCTTTAGCAATACCGCAACCATTATCTCTAATACGAATTAATTTACAGCCGCCTTGCTCAAGATCAATATCAATTTGAGTACTTCCCGCATCAAGGCTATTTTCAACCAACTCTTTAATGACTGATGCTGGACGTTCTACCACCTCACCAGCAGCAATTTGATTTGCTAATTGAGGAGAAAGAATATGAATTGCCATTAATGCTGTTCTCCAAATTTTGGATTTTGTTTAACGTAATTTTTTATACCTTGATAGATAGCTTTAGCAATCTTATCTTGATGAGCATTACTACTTAGTAAGCGTTCTTCACCTTCGTTAGAGATAAAACCAACTTCAACTAAAATCGATGGGATATCTGGTGAACGTAATACCCCTAAGCTTGCATGTTCTGGAGCAGATTTATGTAACTTTGTTATCCCTTTCATTTCTTTTAATACTTGTTTTGCTAACTCATATCCCACTCGTTGAGAATAAGAAAATTGCAGATCTAATACGGCTTGACTTAAATGAGGATCATGATCATCGCTAAGCGCATCACCTGCCCCACCAAGTAATTGTGACTGTTTTTCATCTTGTTCAAGCCAACGACCAAGTTCTGTGTCAGCTCGCTTAGTTGACAATACCCAGATCGAAGCACCAGTTGCATTCCGATTTGGTGCAGCATCGGCGTGAACTGAAACTAACAAATTAGCTTTATTTTTTCTAGCGATTTCAGAGCGTTGTGAAACAGAAATAAAATTATCACTGCTACGGGTTAACACCCCTTTAAAATTAGGATCTTTATTTAATAAATTGGTAAGTTTTTTAGCAATAGAAAGCGTAACTGTTTTTTCATATAACTTATTTTTCCCTATTGCGCCGGAATCTTTACCACCATGCCCTGCATCAACGGCAATCACAACTTTAGCTGCATAGGCAGAACTACAAAGCAGTAATAAGATAAAAAAAGTGAATAGTTTTTTCATTGTCTTTATATTGTTTATTTCAATTATGATAGATTAATAATCTCGCTGCCTTTTTCGCTTATTGCCTGAACGCAAGCAGTACGTTCAAGCGCCAAATAAGTCAAATGAATTTCAAGATCCGCGCTTGGCAAGATCCCACTTGCTTGCTGTGGCCACTCAATCAAACAAATTGATCGCGAAGAAAAATATTCACGAATCCCCATATACTCTAATTCTTCTGGATCGCAAAGCCGATATAAATCAAAATGGTAAACTGAAAAATCATCAAATTGATAGGGTTCAACTAATGTATAAGTTGGACTTTTTACGTTACCTACATGACCTAATTGTTGCAAAAAACCACGACTAAAAGTTGTTTTACCTGCACCTAGATCACCTATTAAATAGATAATAATTGTATCATCATGCTTGGACAAATAGTTTAAACATAGTTTGGCAAGTTTACTACCAAACAAAATCGTTTGTTGCTCATTGCTTAAAATAACTGGTTTCATGATGAATTCTTTGCTCAATAAATAGTTCTTATTATATACTAATAACATCAAAGATGTACTAACCAAAATGAGCTTGATTTTGTAAAAAAGTTTCAGGTAACTATACGTTTCAGTATAAAAAGTGAAAATAATGCTACATACTATATCAACAGCAAACCAATCAGCCATAAATCCACAATTAATATCAGCTCAAGATGTTGTATTGTTCTGGCAAAATGGCGTTATTCTGGCTATACAAAATAATCCATTATTAAATAATATTATAAAAAAAACTAAACACTGTTACGTCATCAACAGCGATATAGAAGCCCGAGGAATAAGCAAAATTATTGATTCAAGGCTTAAAATTATCAATATGCAACAAGTTGTTGAACTTACAACTAACCATTTTCCACAAATGAACTGGGAATGACCATAGGGCATAATGCTACCACCACCCAGTTTTAAAAAGCATGAATCATGCAAATTTGCAAAACCTAAAACCTAAGTTTAATATAAATCTCAATTGTACCCAGCTCGTATTCAAATTTATGGCTAATTTATTAACGCTATCAGAAATCAATAATTATTTAAAAAATGGCGAAGTGATTGCTTACCCTACCGAGGCCGTTTTCGGTCTAGGGTGTGATCCTGATTGTGAATCAGCCGTATTGAAACTGTTACAATTAAAACAGCGTTCAGTAGATAAAGGCTTAATTTTAATTGCCAGCCATTACCAACAACTGATCCCTTATATAGATGAATTAGCTATTACTAATGAACAAAAACAGTTAGCACTTACTAGCTGGCCAGGCCCTGTTACTTGGGTTTTTCCTAAAAATACAAAAACACCTTATTTTTTGACTGGTAAATTCGACACCATAGCAGTACGAGTCACCAATCACCCCTTAGTTTGTAAACTATGCGATCTTTATGGCAAACCAATAGTTTCAACCAGTGCTAATTTATCGAATTATCCACCTTGTAAAACAGCAAGTGATGTCGTTAGCCAATTTGGTGAAAATTTTCCAATATTACAAGGACAAACAGGTAATAGATTACAGCCATCTCAAATCAGAAATATTCAAACAGGTAACATTATTCGACAAGGATAGATATATGCAAAATTTATATATTGGCGTAATGTCGGGAACCAGCATGGATGGAATTGATATTGCTATAATTAATATTACCGCAAAAAATGTCACATCAATAGCTAGTAGTTGCTACCCAATGCCCACCAACTTAAAGCAGCAATTATTAACATTATGTGAAACAAAGCAAACCACATTACAAAATTTGGGTGAATTAGATCATCAACTTGGTGAATTATTTGCTGATAGTATCAATCAATTTTTAAAAAACAATAAAATTGATAAACAACAAATAAAAGCAATTGGTTGCCACGGGCAAACTATTTACCATGCACCAAACGGTAAAAACCCATTTACCCAACAAATTGGCGATGCCAATATTATCGCAGCAAAAACAGGCATAACCACCATAGCTGATTTTCGCCGAAAAGATATGGCTTATGGAGGGCAAGGAGCACCACTAGTCCCCGCTTTTCATAAAGCGGTGCTACAAGATCCACAAATTAATCGTGTAGTATTGAATATAGGAGGAATTAGTAACATTTCAGTATTAATTCCTAACCATACTGTTATTGGTTACGATACAGGTCCAGGAAACGTACTGCTTGATTGCTGGATAAATCAAAACCTAGGTAAAAGCTATGATAAAAATGGACTGTGGGCAAAAACAGGAAAAGTTAATCAAGACTTATTGAATAAATTATTTGATGAAGATTATTTCAAAATACCAGCACCTAAAAGTACAGGTAGAGAGTTATTTAATTTACCATGGTTACATAAAAAATTAATAGGGACGGATTTTAAAGCAGAAGATATTCAAGCAACGCTCGTTGAATTAACCTCTTTATCAATTGCAAATGAAATCAAAAAATTATCTATATTAAAAAAATTACCTTGCGAACTTTTAGTCTGTGGCGGAGGTGCTAAAAATCCACTTATTATGCAAAGATTATCAGCATTATTACCATCATGGTCAGTATTAACAACCGATACAAAAGGTATAAATGGAGACGATATGGAGGCAATAGCCTTTGCTTGGCTTGCTTATTGCCGAATCAACAATATTCCATCAAATATTCCCGAAGTAACTGGCGCAAGCCAAGCTGTGTGTTTGGGGGTTATTTATCAATAAACTAAAAAATATATAAATATCGATCAAATCAACCCAAATTTTTGTAACGCTTTAGCAATACCATCATTATTATTAGTATCTGTAACAAACTCGGCTTTTGCTTTTAATTCATCAACTGCATTACCCATAGCAATAGGATGATCAACGGTTAGGAACATTTCAAAATCATTCATACCATCACCAAATGCATAAGTAGACACATCAGTGAACCCTTTATTTTTTAATAACTGAGTAATACCATAACCTTTAGAGCCACCATGATTAAAAACATCAACACAGTAAGGAGTATTACGAATAAAGGTTAGTTCAGGAAAAACATCTCGATAAAGATCTTCTCCAGATTCACAAAGTAATAAAAGCATCTGAATAGGTGATTTTAAATAAACCTGATCATCAACAGGAGGAACTGGTTGCTTAAGGTAATGATAAAACTTCTCGGCTGGTTGACTATACTCAGATATACACATCATTTCATCATTATAAAAAGATAAAGGAATATTCGTTTTTTGCTTAGAATACTGATGTATTCTCATTATCACATCTTTATCAATATTATTAGTAAAAACCTTTTCGCCTTTGTATAAAACTACTTGCCCATTCATACCAATAATTGAATCAATTTGAGTCTTTTGCATTAAATCAGCAACTTCACAAGGTGTTCGACCAGTTGCTATCACTGGAATAATATTATTATGTTTTAATTTTTTTATAGCATCAAGGGAACTGGACAATACATCAATTTGACTATTAAATAATGTCCCATCTAAATCAAAAAAAACAATAGCTTCAGGTTTATGACTCATATTACAAATCCAAAATATTTTTAATAAAAGGAATAGTTAGCTTTCGTTGTTGTGCTAACGTTGCTACTTCAAACTTTTCTAATAAAGAAAATAATGTACGCATATCGCGATTAACACGTTTTAATAAAAATAACCCAACATCTGTTGATAGTTCAAATCCACTTAATTGCGCTCTCAATTGCAAAGCTTTAAGCTTGTCATCATCGCTAAGTTCTTTTAATTGATAAACCTGCCCCCAAGATAATCTAGAAACTAAATCAGGCAATATAAAAGAAATTTGTTTAGGTGGAGCATTTGCTGTTATCAATAATTTACTCACATTCTTTTCTGTCAAACGATTAAATAAATCGAAAATAGCCTCTTCCCAATCCCTATGACCTGCTATTGCATCAATATCATCTAAACAGACTAAATCATAATTTTCTAATCCCTGTAAAATTTCAGGTACCAAATGGTAATGCTGTTTTAATGGAATATAACTAGCTAATTTATTTTGGCTTGACGCATGTAAAAGGTGAGTTCGGCCTGCAACGCTAGCCGCCCATATATAAAAGACATTAAACCCCTCTTTATCTAACAAGGTTTGCAATGAATCAAACAACAACCGATTATTACCTACATAAAAACTATCAAAAGTTTCATTATTAGATAACGGAAAAGGCAAAGGCAACTGTGAAAGAGTAATAAAGTAACCTCACAATACAAATAAAATCATATTAAGTATAAATTTGCTTTTATAAAAATCAATCACTTTTATACAAAAAGACAAACAGATAACAGTTAATAAAAAAATAAAACAAAAAACAATAAAACGATCAAAAATTGTTGTTTAAAATAAAAACAACAAAAAGTTAAAATTTAAGCAATCAAACTTAATTTTTGTGGATAACTCTGTTAAAAATTAGGATAACAAGCTGTTATGATCGCACTAACAACTTAAAAATAGAAAACAGTTGTGGATAAAAAGAATAGTTATACACAAGTTAAAACAAAAAAAGATCCGATCAATTAACAGAATAGACAGATCGATAAGATCATATAAAATAATCACAAAAAAGAGTTATCAACAAAAAGGATCCGATCTAATAATAATAAAAATAAAAAGATCATCTAAAAGATCTTATTTTATTTAAACCGCGATCCTAATAGATCATTTGACGTAACCAAAAAGATGAGTAAAATCTCCTACCCTGAATAAATCAAATCTCCCGATCTAAATTAGCGATCATCTATACACAAAACAAATACGAGGCTTTTTATGTTTTATCCAGATCTTTTTGATGTCATCATTGTTGGTGGCGGTCATGCAGGAACAGAAGCAGCAATGGCATCAGCAAGAATGGGGCGAAAAACACTACTTTTAACCCATAATATCAATACATTAGGACAAATGTCTTGTAATCCTGCCATTGGTGGTATAGGCAAAGGTCATTTGGTAAAAGAAATTGATGCAATGGGTGGCTTAATGGCACACGCTATCGATCATGCTGGGATCCAATTTAGGATCTTAAATAGCAGTAAAGGACCTGCAGTTAGGGCTACAAGAGCACAAGCAGATCGATCACTATATTGCAAAGTGATCCGAACTACACTTGAAAATCAAGAAAATTTAATGCTCTTTCAACAATCTGTTGAAGATGTGATCATCGAAAACGATCAGATCCTAGGTGTAAAAACCCAAATGGGAGTATGCTTTAAAGCTAAAACAGTCGTATTAACAACAGGTACCTTTTTAGACGGAAAGATCCATATAGGACTTAATAATTATAGTGGTGGACGTACAGGTGATCCTACTTCGATCGGCTTATCAAAATCACTTCATCAATATCCATTTAGAATGGGACGATTAAAAACTGGTACACCACCACGAATTGATGCTAGAACAATTGATTTTTCAAAATTAGGTACACAATATGGTGATGATCCTGTTCCTGTATTCTCATTTTTAGGTAATGCAAACGAACATCCTAAACAAATTCCTTGCTATATAACAAACACTAACGAAACAACGCACGAGATAATCCGAAATAGTTTAGATCGTAGTCCCATGTATACAGGTGTTATAGAAGGAGTTGGCCCAAGATACTGCCCATCTATTGAAGACAAAATTATGCGTTTTGCGGATCGTAATTCTCATCAGATCTATTTAGAGCCTGAAGGATTAGATAGCAACGAAATATATCCAAACGGGATCTCAACAAGTTTACCATTTGATACACAATTAGCATTTGTACGCAGTATGAAAGGATTAGAAAATGCTAATATTGTCAGACCAGGTTATGCGATCGAATATGATTATTTTGATCCAAGGGATCTTAAGCCAACACTTGAAAGTAAAGTTATCAAAGGGCTCTTTTTAGCAGGACAGATCAACGGAACAACTGGCTATGAAGAAGCCGCAGCTCAAGGAATGCTTGCTGGTTTAAATGCAGCACGTTTTGCATATGATCAAGATCAATGGTATCCAAGCCGTGATCAAGCCTATTTAGGGGTATTAGTTGATGATCTTTGTACTCTTGGTACTAACGAACCTTATCGCATGTTTACCTCGCGTGCTGAATATCGTTTAATGTTACGTGAAGACAATGCTGATATTCGCTTAACCGAGCTTGCTCGCAAGCTAGGTATGGTTGATGATTATCGCTGGCAACGTTTTAACGAAAAATTTGAAGCTATTGAACAAGAAAGAGCAAGATTACGTGATATATGGGTACATCCTCATATTGAAAGCATTGACGAAGTAAATGCCGTATTAAGTGCTAATTTGACTAAAGAAGCCAATGGAGAAGAGCTACTTAAGCGACCTGAAATGAGTTATAACACATTGAAATCGCTTTCATTATTTGCTCCAGGATTATCTGATGCACAGGCTGCGGAACAGGTTGAAATTCAAGTTAAATATGATGGATATATAAAACTGCAAATAGAAGAAATTGAACGTCAAAAACGCAATGAAGAAACGCTTATTCCTGAGCATATTGATTATGCTGAAATATCGGGTTTATCGAACGAAGTTGTGGCTAAATTAAAACAACATAAACCTATTTCAATAGGACAAGCTTCGCGTATATCAGGAATTACTCCTGCTGCGATTTCAATGTTACTAGTTTATTTAAAAAAGAAAAATTATGTTAAAAAAGAAACTCATTAGTCTAATAGATCAAACCGATCTTTTGATCTCAGAATCACAAATAGATCAATTGATCCATTATGTTGAAATGCTCAACAAATGGAATAAGACTTACAACTTAACAGCTGTACGAGATCCTAATGAAATGTTAATCAAACATATCATGGATAGTTTAGTTGTATCGCCCTATTTAACTGGCAAAACTTTTATTGATGTTGGAACTGGTCCTGGTTTACCAGGTGTTCCACTAGCAATAATTAACCCAGATAAACAATTTGATTTAGTGGATAGTTTAGGTAAGCGTATTCGATTTTTAAAACAAGTTCAGTTTGAATTAAAGCTAACTAATATAAACCCAATACAAAGCCGAATAGAAGTGTATAACGATAAAAAGTTTGATGGAGTTATTAGCCGAGCATTTGCTTCATTGCAAGACATGCTTAGTTGGTGTAAACATCTTCCTAATGAACAAGGATTTTTTTATGCTTTAAAAGGAAGCGATATAGATCCTATTGCTGATGGTTTTACACTTAAACAAAATATAAAATTGACTATACCAGAATTAGATGCTGAAAGGTGTTTGATTATTATACAATAGTTTTTGTAATTAAATACAAGCTGCTCTGAAACTTTTTACAAATTTAATTTTTGCGTTTTTTCAGATAATCTTTAATACCATCAACAATTGATTTAGACACTTGATTTTGGAATGAAACAGTCTTTAATTTTTTTTCTTCAGTAATATTACTAATAAAGGCTGTTTCGACTAAAACAGATGGAATATCGGGTGCTTTTAACACCGCAAAACCTGCTTTTTCAAGTGATGGTTTATGTAACTTATTGACTCTTTTCATTCGATTCAAAATAGCATTACCAAGTAATACCCCATTATTTAATGTTGTTTTTTGAACCAAATCTAAAATGGTATTATCTAAATATTTATCACCACTACGGCTAACACCGCCTATTTGATCTGCTTCATTTTGAGTTTGGGCCAAATAACTGGCTGCAGAACTACTTGCTCCACCTGTTGATAATGCAAAAACCGATGAACCACCGACAGAACGATTAGCAAAAGCATCTGCATGAATAGAAATAAATAGATCTGCATGGAGTGAACGAGCTTTAGCAACTCGTACTTTTAATGGGATAAAAACATCTTCATTACGGGTCATGTAGACTTTTATATTCGGTTCTTTCTTAAGTAAATTATAAGTACGACGTGCAATTTGCAAAACTATATCTTTTTCACGTGTTTTATTGTAACCAATAGCGCCAGGATCTTCTCCACCGTGTCCAGGATCAATCACAACAATAACGGGAGCATTTTTACTCTTATTGGTTGGTGTTTTTATACCAGATTGCTTTTTATTGAGATCACCTTTTTTATATTCTTCTAAAAGCGCAAGTAAAGGGTCATCATCAGTGCTTGAAGCTGGTTTAGATGGATAAAGATCCATAACTAAACGATGTTTGAATTTTGCTATCGGCGATAAGGTAAAAGTATTCGGTTGAACACCTTGTTTTAATTCGATCAAAATTCTTACTGTCTTTGGATCTCGTTGAACAACGCGTATAGATTTAATATAAGGGTCGTGTTTTAATACTTTTGATGAGATATTTTTTAAAATTGGATTTAGATTAACATTGTTAATATCAATAGCGATCCTATTAGGATTACTTAATAAAAAGTGCTTGTATTTTAAGCTAATATTTGATTCTAAAGTAATTCTTGTATAAGTTGATGAAGGCCAAACGCGCACAGCAATAACTTGCGCCATTGCTGCGGCAAAGCCTACACGAGTGACGGATAACAAACATGTAGCAATAATACCTTTTATTAATAGGCGCTTTGTTGGGCTAAATGTTTTTTTCATACCTTAAAAACTTTATTTATTATCAAAATTAGCTGCAGATAATAGCATAAACTAAAGGGATATTAAAAAGAATGATTATCATAATCGACTGTTATTTTTGTAAATAGTCTGTTCTAAATTATCAATCAATTTTTATAATAAAAAAGATTATCAAATTAAATAATAAAAACAACCTTGCTTTAAGTTGTCATTTTTATTTTGTTATAGACCCTATAATAACAAAAGATTACAATATAGCACGCTAAAATCGCGGATTTAAACCCGTTTTCATTTTAACAATTAAATTATAGCTGAGTTATTGATGAGCAAAAAACTACATATCAAAACTTGGGGCTGTCAAATGAATGAGTATGACTCAACAAAAATGGCAGATCTCCTTGAATCTACCCACGGTTTAACTTTAACTGAAAATGCCGAAGAAGCAGATATTTTATTACTCAATACCTGCTCTATTCGAGAAAAAGCCCAAGAAAAAGTCTTTCATCAATTAGGACGTTGGAAGAACCTTAAAAAAAATAACCCAAATATCATTATTGGTGTAGGGGGATGTGTTGCTTCACAAGAAGGCGCCCACATTCGCAAACGAGCACCATTTGTGGATATTATTTTTGGACCTCAGACCTTTCACCGATTACCAGAAATGATTGAGCAAGTTAGAAGTGGTAAAGGTAATCATGTGGTTGATGTAAGTTTTCCTGAAATAGAAAAATTTGATCGTCTACCAGAGCCTCGTAGTGAAGGCCCAACCGCATTTGTTTCAATTATGGAAGGATGTAATAAATATTGTACTTATTGCGTAGTTCCTTACACTCGAGGTGAAGAAGTTAGTCGACCTTGTGATGATGTTATTTATGAAATAGCTCAGCTTGCTGAGCAAGGTGTACGTGAAGTCAATCTATTAGGTCAAAATGTAAATGCATATCGTGGACCGACATTCGATGGTGATATCTGTTCCTTTGCTGAATTACTACGCTTAGTTGCAGCCATTGATGGTATAGATCGTATTCGTTTTACAACTAGCCATCCAATCGAATTTACAGATGATATTATTGATGTTTATCGTGACACACCAGAACTAGTAAATTTTTTACATTTACCAGTACAAAGTGGATCAGATCGTGTATTAAACTTAATGAAACGTACGCATACTGCACTTGAATATAAATCAATTATTCGAAAACTACGCAAAGTACGACCAGATATTCAAATTAGCTCCGATTTTATTGTTGGTTTCCCAGGTGAAACACAAGAAGACTTTGAACAAACCATGAAGTTAATTGCCGATGTTAATTTTGATTTAAGTTACAGTTTTGTCTATTCAGCACGTCCAGGTACGCCAGCTGCTGAAATGGAAGATAATGTTTCGGAAGAAGAAAAAAAACAAAGACTATACATTCTTCAAGAGCGAATTAACCAACAAGCTATGCAATTTAGCCGTCGTATGTTAAATACCGTGCAACGTATTTTGGTTGAAGGTCCATCCAAAAAAGATCTTATGGAATTAACAGGCCGAACTGAAAATAATAGAATTGTTAACTTTGAAGGTCGCCCTGAAATGATTGGTAAATTTGTTGACGTTGAAATTACCGATGTTTATCCAAATTCATTGCGTGGCAAAGTAGTTAGAACTGAAGATGAAATGGATCTACGCGTAAGCGAATCACCAATGTCAGTTATATCTCGAACCCGAAAGGAAAATGATTTAGGTGTTGGTATTTATCAACCATAAAAACAAAACGTAAAATATTTAGTTATTTATTTTAAATAGAAATTAAAAAGTTATTAAATAAGAAAATAGGAAAGAAAAAATGTTTATTATTTTTGGTACTCGTGGAAGAGAAGTCAACGAACGTGGTGGACAATTTAATTGTCCTAATTGTTGCTCACAACAAAATATTACTACTGACGAAAAACAACAGAAATACACACAAATAAAAGTAGCAAAATATTTTACATTATTTTTTATTCCTATTTTTAGTTACTCTACCTTAGGTCGTTATATAAAATGTAATCAATGCAATAACGATTATAACGAAAATGTGCTCGACTATGTACCGCCAACATTTGAAGAACAAATAGCTTCATATGTTGAACAAGAGTTAAAAAGTGGAACACCTATTTCAATGTTGGTTAATAAATTGAAATCACAAGGATTTGATGAAAAGCAATCAACAAGTGCAGTAAATAATGTTGTTAACGGAAATATAGTTTCTTGTCATCAATGTAAAATGGATTTTATAAAAGGCGTTGAAAAATGTTCTTTATGTGAACAGCGTCTCAGCAATTAAAATTAATTGAATAGAGGTTTTATTTTTGAATATTACAACACAAGAAACCATACTTGAGCCCGCTGATAATCAGCGGCTTAATAGTCTTTGTGGTCCTTATAATGACAATATAAAACAGTTAGAACGTCGGCTTGGTATTGAAATTAATCATCGAGGTAATTTATTTTCAATAACTGGTGATGATATTTGTGTTCGAGCGACTATTGATATTTTACAATCTCTTTATAAACAAACCAAAATCAAAGACAAAATAATTGATATTGAACCAGAACAAATTCATTTAGCTATCAAAGAGACAGGTGCGCTTGAAAAAGTGAGTGAACACTTACCTAGTTATGTTGATCATCAAGGCGGAAAGCTAGTGATGATAAAAACTAAGCGAGGTATAATCAAACCCCGAACAGCGAATCAAGCACAATACATAGCTCATGTTTTGGATTACGACATTTCTTTTGGTATAGGGCCTGCTGGAACAGGTAAAACTTATTTAGCGGTAGCAGCTGCCGTTGATGCGCTCGAAAAACAACAAATTCGTCGTATTGTACTAACTCGACCAGCAGTCGAAGCTGGTGAAAAACTTGGCTTTTTACCAGGTGATTTAAGCCAAAAAGTGGATCCTTACTTACGTCCACTTTATGATGCTTTATTTGAAATGTTAGGTTTTGAAAAAGTCGAAAAACTAATTGAAAAAAGTGTGATTGAAGTGGCGCCACTCGCTTATATGCGTGGACGCACATTAAATGATGCATTTATTATTCTTGATGAAAGCCAAAATACAACGATTGAACAAATGAAAATGTTTTTAACTCGAATTGGTTTTAATTCGAAAGCGGTAATAACAGGTGATATTACTCAAATCGATTTACCACGTAATCAAAAATCTGGATTACGTCATGCAATAGAAGTATTAAGCCAAGTTGATGAAATTAGTTTTAATTTTTTTAATAGTGAAGATGTCGTGCGCCACCCAGTAGTTGCTAGAATTGTTAATGCTTACGAAAAATGGGAAGAACAGCAACATATGCAACATAAGTTGCAGCATACAGAAAGAAGTATTTAGAGGAGTACTATTATCTCTATCTCAAGTAAAAAAAAGAAAACTAAGATTCGAGATCATTCCGCGGAAGCAAATTTGTTTTTACGCCGAGCACTGTTTTCTTTTATTGTCATTATTATTTTAATTATCATATTGATTGCAAACTTAGCTGGTTTACAGATTTTGAATTATAGCTATTACACTACTAAATCTAATGATAATCGTATTGAAATTATTCCTATTCCACCTAATCGTGGCATGATTTATGATCGTAATGGTACGCCATTAGCGATTAATAATATTACATATCAATTAAATATTATTCCTGATAAAACTAAAAACCTCAATGAACAATTTGAGCAATTAAAAAAGATTGTTGATTTGACAGATGAAGATATTGAAACATTTCAAAAAGAACGGCGCAATTATAGAGCTCATCGTCCAGTACCGCTAAAAGATAATTTAACCGAAAAACAAATAGCTCGTTTTGTTGTAGATCAACATCGTTTTCCGTTTGTTTCTATTGTAGGTATACAGCATCGTTATTATCCTTATGGATCATCACTGACCCATATTCTTGGCTATATCTCTAAAATTAATAGCCAAGATAAACAGCGATTAGAAGATGAAAATAAAGCAAGTGATTATGTGGCAACTTTTAATATTGGTAAAATGGGAATAGAAAAGTACTACGAAGATGTATTACACGGAACCCCTGGTTATGAAAAGGTTGAAGTTAACAGCCGAGGTAGAATTGTACGCCAGCTAAATCAACATCCACCACAAGCAGGTGAGGATATCTATTTATCTATTAACCTAAAATTACAGCTTTATATAGAGCAATTACTGGCTGGACGTAAAGCGGCAGTGGTAGCTATTGACCCTAATAATGGTGAAATTTTATCCTTGGTTTCTAGTCCAAGTTATGATTCCAACGCTTTTGTTGGTGGTATATCAAGTACTAAATATAGCGAATTACTCAAAGATCCTAGTAAGCCACTTTTTAATCGAGCTTTATTAGGTGCTTATCCACCAGCTTCAACAGTTAAGCCTTTTATTTCCATTGCGGCCTTAAGTGAAGGAGTGATCACACCAAAAAGTGTGGTTAATGATCCTGGTTGGTGGCAATTACCTGGTACTGAACGGCGTTATCGTGATTGGTTAAAATGGGGACACGGTCGAGTTGATGTATTAAGGGCGATTGAAGAATCAGTTGATACCTACTTTTATCAAGTTGCTTATGATATGGGCATTGATCGCCTAAATCTGTGGATGACTAAATTTGGTTATGGTGAACGAACAGGTATAGATATTTCACCAAACGAAGAAACACGAGCAGTTATGCCTAGTCGTGAATGGAAAATCAAACGCCATAAAAAATCTTGGTTGCAAGGCGATACTATACCAGTTGGTATCGGTCAAGGTTATTGGACAGCAACACCTATCCAAATGGCAAAAGCATTAACCACGTTAATTAATAATGGTAAAACTTATACTCCGCATTTTTTATTATATAAAAAGAGCGATATTTTAAATTCAGATGAACATCAACCAACAATTAATCCTGAAAAATACATAGAAGATAATAGTTTAGTTAATGTTAAATCAATTTATTGGGATTTAGCTAAAGAAGGTATGCATCGTGTCATGTTTGGATCACGAGGAACGGCACGTAAAATTTATGCAGATGCAAAATATCAAGCGGCTGGCAAATCAGGTACCGCACAAGTTTATGGCTTAAAACAAGATGAAGTTTATAACGCTCATAAGATCCCTGAACATTTACGCGATCACGCGTTATTTATTGCTTATGCTCCTTACGATAATCCAAAAATTGCCTTAGCCATTGTTTTAGAAAATGGCGGTGGCGGAAGCTCAAACGGCGGTGCAGTAGCTCGTAAAATATTAGATTTTTATCTTCTTGGAAATAACTCAACAGAGCTAGATGACCCATCACCAAATACAGGAGCTGAAGATTAATAATGAATAATAGTAAAAAATCTTTTTGGCAAAAAATACATATTGATCCCTTATTTTTTTTATTTATTACTTTATTACTAGGTTATAGTCTTTATATACTTTGGAGTGCTAGTGGGCAAAATATTGATATGATGCAAAAGCGAGTAATACAAATATTACTTGGCTATACTGTAATGATTACGCTGGCACAATTTTCGCCCAGAACCTATGAAAAATGGTCACCATATCTGTATGTTGTTTGCATTATCATCCTATTATTAGTAGATATTTTTGGATATACCAGTAAAGGCGCACAGCGCTGGTTAGATTTAGGTATTTTGCGATTTCAACCTTCTGAAATAGCCAAAATAGCCGTACCATTAATGGTTGCAAAGTTCATTCATCGTGATGGATGCCCACCGCCATTAAAAACCACATTACAAACACTTGGTATAATTGGAGTGCCTACATTACTTGTTGCTATGCAACCAGATCTAGGCACAGCAATATTGATTATTATGTCAGGAATTTTTATTATTTTTTTAGCAGGCATTAATTGGCGCTATATTCTTATTGCATTAATTTTAATTGCTATATTTTTACCAATTATGTGGTTTTTTTTAATGCATGATTATCAACAAAAACGCGTATTGATGCTAATAAATCCTGAGCTTGATCCAAATGGGGCTGGTTATCATATTATTCAATCTAAAACAGCAATTGGATCGGGTGGTATATGGGGCAAAGGCTGGCTTGAAGGTACGCAATCGCAACTTGAATTTTTACCAGAGCGACACACCGATTTTATCTTTTCAGTTATAGCTGAAGAGTTTGGTTTTATTGGTTCGATTATTTTGTTAATTCTATTTTTATGCTTAATTGTGCGTGGACTTATTATTGCAGCTCAAGCACAAACAACATTTGGACGAATTTTATCGGGTGGACTAATTTTAGTATTTTTTATTTATGCATTTATTAATATTGGTATGGTCAGTGGAATCTTACCAGTAGTTGGTGTACCATTACCTCTAATAAGTTATGGTGGCTCATCTTTAGTCGTATTAATGGCAAGTTTTGGCATTATGATGTCTATTCACACACATCGATATATGTTGTCTAAAAATATTTAACGGAATTGAAATAAATGAAAAAGAAATTTAAATTATCTTTTGCTTTGTTTGCGCTTGCAATTTGTTCATCAGCATCGGCTGAAATGGCTTTTCCTATCCCAGCTATTCCACAACTAGATGCTGAATCTTATATTTTAATCGATGCAAAATCAGGCGAAATTTTGGCACAATATAATGCTGAACAACAGCGTGACCCAGCTAGCCTAACCAAAATGATGACCAGTTATGTGGTTGGTCAAGCACTACGCTCAGGACGCATAAAAAATGATGATATGGTTGTAGTAAGTAAAGATGCATGGGCAACGGGCAACCCTGTTTTAAAAGGGTCATCATTGATGTTTTTAGAAGTGGGTAAAACAGTATCAGTATCTGATCTTAATAAAGGTATTATCATCCAATCTGGTAACGATGCTTGTATTGCAATGGCTGAACATGTTGCAGGAAGCCAAGGTGCATTTGTTAACCTAATGAATGATTATGCAAAAAAAATTGGACTAAACCATACCCATTTTGAAACCGTTCATGGGCTCGATGCGCCAGGGCAATACACAACAGCTAAAGACATGGCTTTTTTAGGGCAAGCATTGATTCGTGATTTACCAGAAGAATATTCTATTTATAAACAAAAAGAATTTACCTATACCCTATCAAAACCACAACTTAATCGAAATGGACTACTTTGGGATACCACATTAAACGTTGATGGAATTAAAACAGGACATACCAATGCTGCTGGCTATAACTTAGTTGCTTCAGCGGTTGATGGCAATACCCGTTTAATTTCAGCGGTACTAGGTGGACGAACCTTTAAAGGGCGTGAAGAAGAAAGTAAAAAACTATTAGTATGGGGATTCCGCTTTTTTGAAACTGCAAATCCTGTAAAAGCTGATACGCCATTAGCAACAGAAACGATTTGGTATGGTGATAAAAATAAAATTCAATTAGGTGCAACTAATGGCGCTTATATCACAGTACCAAAAGGTCGTGCGGCAGATGTGCAAGTTGAATATAAAATTGATGATTATATTTATGCTCCAATAACCAAAGGTACAGCCGTAGGTAAAATGCAGTTCCTATTAGATGGTAAAGTAATTAGTGAACAGCCACTTGTTGCTTTGCAAAATGTTGAAGAAACAGGATTTTTTGGTGGAATATGGGATTGGATCTGCCTACAATGCCATAAATTATTTAGCTAGTTTCAATTATCACAGTTCTGTAAGTATCAGCTTACAGAACAACCTTACTTTTTAAAAATAAACATCTTCTAATATAAAAAACTGCCATAAAAAACCGTCAGGTAGACTATTGATTTTATTGAATTTTTTATTAAAGCGCTATATTTAACAAATAGTTGCTAATTAAATATACAATAAACACTTAATAAAACTAACCTATACATCATTACAATAATTAACTCCGCTAACAACAGTTAATATTACAAATAAAGCTAGCAATCTTATACTATTTATGGTATAAAACGTGCGCTACATTTCACATTATTTTTTTGCAAAAGTAATGATGGATAAAAGCATTAAATTTAATGATTAATTAACGTTATAACACACACATATCATTACACTTTTCCGGGGTGCCTTTTACTTTATGTATAGGTCGGATAGAGCGGATATGTGGAGGCATAACCCCAACGTCAAAATGAGGAAATCATGACTACAGTATCAATGCGCGATATGTTACAAGCGGGTGTACACTTTGGACACCAAACTCGTTATTGGAACCCAAAAATGAAACCATTTATTTTTGGTGCACGCAATAAAGTTCATATTATCAATCTTGAAAAAACAGTACCATTATTCAACGAAGCATTAGCTGAATTAAACAAGATTGCCGCTCGTAAAGGTAAAATTTTATTTGTTGGTACAAAACGTGCAGCTAGCGAAGCAATTAAACAAGCTGCTGAAAGCTGTGGACAATACTACGTTAATCACCGTTGGTTAGGTGGTATGTTGACTAACTGGAAAACAGTACGTCAATCAATCAAACGTCTAAAAGATTTAGAAACACAAGCTAGTGATGGTACATTCGATAAATTAACCAAAAAAGAAGCACTAATGCGTGCTCGTGAAATGGCTAAATTAGAAAATAGCTTGGGTGGAATTAAAAATATGGGTGGCTTACCTGATGTGATCTTTGTTATTGGTGCAGACCACGAACATATCGCTATCAAAGAAGCTAACAACTTAGGTATTCCAGTCATTGCTATTGTTGATACTAACTCAGATCCTGATGGTATTGATTACGTTGTTCCAGGTAATGATGATGCGATTCGTGCAATTCAATTATATGCAAATGCAGTTGCTGAAGCAGTACGTTCTGGTCGTGAACAAAACCAATCTCCAGTATCTGAAGAAAGCTTCGTAGAAGAAGCGCCAGCAGCAGAGTAATAAACTCAAATATTTTCAGGGTCGATAATAATATCGACCCATTCTAATGAAAATCATCACAATGGTTAAATAGAGGATTAAAAAATGGCTGAAGTTACCGCTTCTATGGTAAAAGAACTGCGCGAAAGAACTGGCGCAGGTATGATGGAATGTAAAAAAGCATTAGTTGAAGCAAACGGTGATATCGAACTTGCAATTGACAACATGCGTAAATCAGGTCAAGCAAAAGCAGCTAAAAAAGCAGGTCGTGTTGCGGCTGAAGGTGTTATTATTTCTAAAATATCTGCGGATAAAAAATTGGGTGTTATCTTAGAAGTAAACTGCGAAACAGACTTTGTTGCTAAAGATGCAGGATTCTTAGCATTTAGTGATAAAGTTGCAGAGGCGGCATTAACAGAACGCATTAGCGATATTGCTGCATTACAAGCTAAATTTGAAGAAGAGCGCACAGCTTTAGTTGCTAAAATTGGTGAAAACATCGGTATTCGTCGTGTTGCTGAAATTGCTGGTGACGTAGTAGGTAGTTACCAACACGGTGCTCGTATTGGTGTATTAGTTGCTGCAAACGGTGCTGACGATGAATTAGTTAAACACATCGCAATGCACATTGCTGCAAGCAAACCAGAGTACGTTGATCCAAGTGACGTACCTGCTGATGTAGTTGAACATGAACGTAACATTCAAATTGATATCGCAATGCAATCAGGTAAACCACGTGAAATCGCTGAAAAAATGGTTGAAGGCCGTATGCGTAAATTCACTGGTGAAGTATCACTAACTGGTCAACCATTTGTAATGGAACCTTCAAAAACTGTTGGCGACTTATTAAAAGAAAAGAGCGCAGCAGTTATTTCATTCATTCGTTTTGAAGTGGGTGAAGGTATTGAAAAAGTCGAAGTTGACTTCGCAGCAGAAGTTGCAGCAATATCAAAACAATCTTAATTGTTTTATAAAACCGCCGTTAAGGCGGTTTTGTTTATCTACAAAATATTTTAAAATTACTGCTAGATAGGAGCCCTAGCTCCTTATTTTATTAAATAACGAAACAGTGAGACATCATATGGTAACCCCTTTTTATAAACGTATTCTTCTTAAACTCAGTGGTGAAGCACTACAAGGTGACGAAGGTTTTGGTATTGATGCAACCGTTCTTGATCGTATGGCTCAAGAAATAAAAGAGCTTATTGAAATGAATGTTGAAGTTGCTGTTGTTATTGGGGGTGGTAATCTATTTCGTGGCGCAGGGCTTGCTAAAGCGGGAATGAACCGAGTAGTTGGTGATCATATGGGCATGCTTGCAACTGTCATGAATGGACTTGCGATGCGAGATGCATTACACCGAATAGAAGTAAACGCTCGCCTAATGTCAGCCATTCCATTAAATGGCGTGTGCGATGACTATCGTTGGACTGAAGCAATTAGCTTGCTTCGTCATGGTAAAGTCGTTATCCTTTCTGCTGGAACTGGTAATCCTTTTTTCACAACCGATTCAGCAGCATGCTTACGGGGTATTGAAATTGGTGCAGATGTTGTCTTAAAAGCGACCAAAGTAGATGGTGTTTACTCTGCCGATCCTGTTAAAGATCCAACAGCAACACTTTATAAAACACTAAGCTATGAAAAAGTGCTTACAGATGAGCTTAAAGTAATGGATTTAGCGGCATTCACATTAGCAAGGGATCATAATTTACCAATTTGTGTCTTTAATATGAATAAACCTGGAGCGTTGCGTCGTGTTATATTAGGTGAACAAGAAGGGACATTAATTAATAACAAAGCAACAGTAACCAGTTAATTATCTTTATTTTAAATAAGGCTTTTATTATGTTAAACGAGATTCAAAAAGAAGCGCAAACGCGCATGGAAAAAAGTATTGATGCGTTTCAAAATCATATTTCTAAAGTAAGAACGGGTCGCGCATCACCAAGCTTATTAGATGGTATTATGGTTGAATATTATGGTAGTCCAACGCCATTACGCCAACTAGCTAACATCGTTGCTGAAGATGCAAGAACGCTAGCGATTACTGTATTTGACAAATCACTTACGCCACTAATTGAAAAAGCAATCTTAACATCAGATTTAGGACTTAACCCAGCATCAGCAGGTACCGTTATTCGCGTTCCATTACCGCCACTAACCGAAGAACGCCGTCGAGACTTAACCAAAATTGTCCGTAACGAAGCAGAACAAGGTCGAGTATCGATCCGTAATATTCGCCGTGATGCCAACGACCAAATCAAAGCATTACTAAAAGATAAAGAAATATCTGAAGATGATGAACGTAAAGCACAAGATTTAATCCAAAAAGCGACAGATGCCGCAATTAAAAAATTAGATACAGTGCTTGCCGATAAAGAAAAGGAACTAATGGAATTCTAATTTTTATCTTCTTTTTCCTCTTTTCTTCCAAACGCTCTGTTTTATAAAGCAGAGTGTTTTTCCTTGATTTTAAAAATCGGTCAGTAAATGAATTGATTTTATTTATTTTTTAATCTGATTTTCATCCAAAACAGCCCCCTAAAACAGTCATCCAAAACCGAACTCCAAAAAAACATCCCATAGCACCAACACCCGCCGTTACCTCACTACGCACAATTATTTACAAAAAAGTCCGCCAAAAAACTAGCCAACTATTTTATAAATGGTTATACTTTTATCGTTGTAGGAAAACAAGCTTATTAAATAAGCGAATAATTATAAAAATTTAAATAAAACAAATCATTACTTGACAGGTGGACCATAATGCATTATCATTTTAGACAACAGACAACAGCACTGGCAAACCTATGTCTTAAGTTTATCAAATAATCTTATTCGACGAGTTTTTTCACGAAACTTATTTATATTTTCCAAATTATCTCTCAACGAATTATCGAAATTATCGTTCAAATCACCTAAAACAGCTTTGCTAGTATTAGCATTGTTATTATTGTCATCTTCATCGAATTTACAGGCATTGAATGGTAAAATAGCTCGAGCGGGTAATCGTAGTGATGCAATAATAATACCGTCGCCAGTAATAATACCGTCGCCAGTTATCAATTATGTAAGGCCAAATCTATTTGGGGGTGACGGCAAATATGCAGGCCCTGCTAACATATGGAATCCTGATAAGGGCTTTTTAGTTCAATCAATCAATCCTGAATCATACAGCCTAAATTTTCCGACCACAGGTGCGCATAATTTATATTTTGATTTACTCATAACAGGAATAGATGTGAGAAACTTGACATGGGAACCGGTCACGCATGAGGGAATCACTGCAACAGTGACAAATGTTGTAGCTAATGATATTTGGATTTTTTATAAAGATAGGGGACAAGTTGTAGCACGTGTTAGGCTAACAGGTCCAGAGGCAAGAAATCAATGGTACAATCCTCATCCTAACCTAATTACTAAGCCACAGTTACCGCAGACGTTTGAGTTAGTGGGTAGAGATATATATGGCGTTGAGGTAGTAAAATATGGATTTGTATTAAGGCAGTGGTTCGTCAATCGGGGTAAGATAGATAACAACTATTCTAATCAAACCACATGGTGTAATAGTTTGGGTTATCGAATGCCACGGGTAAGAGATTTAACCAATGCGGTCAGAAAAGCTAATCCTTCTATTTCAGGCGCAGCACCTAGTTCATCAGATAATAATTACATGCGTCACATAGGCGCTAGCTTTTTCGCGGAGTGGGGCAGCATGTACCGCTACACTGATGCGGGCTTCGTCGGCAGCTACTGGACGAGCGACGCAGCAGGTGGCTACCTGTTCCCTGTCTTCTCCGACGGCTGCATCTACGTCGGCAGTGCCGGCGGCTTCCGCGGTGGCCTTTGCACCGCACCTTAGCTTTTAGCGTTTATTTCTTAATCCTTAGGGCGCGGAAGGGGGTTACGGTGTCTGAAAGAACAATATAAAAAAGAATAAAGCCCCAGTATAAGTTTGGGGCAAACCCCTTAGGGTTGCGCAGTTGTGGCAAAGCCACAATCGCACCGCCCGCCACCGACGCTGAAAGCGTGGCTGGCGGGGGCACAAGGACAAGCAAATAAACAAAGAGGAGTCATGCAATGGAAATTAAACAAAAATTAGCATTAAGTGACAACCCGATTCATTTTTTGAGAGAAGGACTTTTTTAAAGACATACAACCAATCGTTTTATGTGATAAATCAATTATTAGGATTCAACATAAAACCAATAATCAAACACATAAAAAAACTCGACCAAATGTGCGAGCGCATCAACGTAGCTTAGATGTAGCAACTTAGCATTCACATCAGATAGGAAAAAGCTGTGGGGCAACTCAGCTAAAATCCACTTTGCTGTTGATAGTGGTGGTCTACCTTAATAATTCACTTAAAAAAAACATTTAGTTAGCAATACAACAAGCTTTAGAAAAATGGACTATGCCAAAACTAGAAAAATACAATGAGTCGGTTTATTATAAAATTTTGTGACAAAATTAATTATCACCTTTAATGGGCAAATATACAAATTTAGTATGGATTTATAAAGGGATATATTCTGAATCAGCAAATATTTGCAGATTCACCATATAGAGAATAAAATTTTAGGCGATTTATTAACTTTTATAATATGGTTAAAACGCATCATGAATTTTTAAAGGGTTATTTTATTATGAAGTGTAAACAATCCAGAGGTTTCTTAGCTGTAAGTTTATTTATTCTACAAAAGGAGCAATTTAAATAGATGAAACAAGTCGGAAAGAAGAAAATGATTTTCTTTTTTAGTCCTGATCATTATCTATCTCAGTGGTATCCTTGTCATTTTGTTATTAATGAAATAGCATTTACTAGTGCAGAACAATGGATGATGTATTCTAAAGCGTTGTTATTTAAAGATATAGAGAGTGCCAATGCTATTCTATCTATTCCGTCATCTAAAATGCAAAAAAAGCTGGGGCAAACTGTGCGTAATTTTGATGAAAATATATGGAATAAGCATAAAAAAGAGATTGTTTTTGAGGGTAATTATGCAAAATTTTCTCAAAATGATGAGCTTAAAAAATATCTATTATCAACCAAAGATAAAGTATTAGCAGAAGCAAGCCCTTATGACAAGATTTGGGGAATTGGTTTAAGTATTGATGACGAAATGAGATTTAATATGGCTAAATGGCGAGGCAAAAATTTACTTGGTGAAGTTTTGATGCAAGTGAGAGAGGCTCTAAAAACGTAATTTAAACTAAATTTATTCATTAAAAAAGATGATGAATATTTGCTTTTTTAGGTCTATTTTTTGCCTAAAAAACAGTTTTTATACTTAAACGTATAGTTACCTGAAACTTTTTGACAAGATTTTTGACTTTGGCTACTCACCCTCTTTTGGTTAATACGTTGCCGTTAAATTCATTTTTTCACTAAAATTCAAAAATATCCCAAGTCAAATCCAACTCGTTCCTAAAATAATAAGTCTTGAAGCGTGTTGAAAAATATGTCGGGATATTGTATTCGTTATTATGGAAAATCGGTGCTTATTCTGTCCAATCAAGCTTGGTTACAAAACTTTAGCAACCTTATTCAGTTGCAACAGTAAAACGTTGCTTAATATGCTTGGCTTTTTCTGCTTCATCAATCATGGCAATGGCATAATCGGCATAACTGATTTGGCTTTTTCCTTGGCTGTTAAATAACACCTCTTCACCGCCCAAGATATAATGCCCAGTTCTTTTCCCATCAGCATTAAACTCAATGGCTGGGCTTAAATAAGTCCATTGCACATCATCGCACGTTCTAAGCGCATCAAGTGCTTTGGCCATATTGGTGGCTAATGGTTTAAATGCCTCAGGAAAATCAGGTGTATCAACCAAACGTAGTGAATGCTGTGGATTAACATATAAACTGCCTGCTCCCCCAACCACTAATAGGCGATTTGTTTTACCGCTCAAGATATCAGTTAAATGTTTTAAACTGGTTTGATGCAATGGCAGTAATTCCTGTGCCCAAGTACCAAATGCATCGATAATCACATCAAAGGGTTTTAAATCAGTATAGGTTAATTCGAACAGATCTTTAATTAGCACATTTGCTTTGGGATCGAGCGGTTGACTCGCTTTGCGCACTATTGCGGTAACATCATGCCCTCGTGAAATCGCCTCTTTGACTAAAAGTTGCCCTGTTTTACCACTCGCACCAATGACTGCTATTTTCATACTTTACTCCTTTTAATCGTTTAAGGATTAACATGATATAAGAATGGTTTTAGATTAGTCTTTAACGTTTCTACTGTAAAGTAGGTACCAAATAGTGCTATAGTAACTTTTTTGAAACTATTGTTGAATTTTAAGGATTAATGATTAAATTAAATAATGATTTGCCTATTTGCCCTGTTGAAATAACATTAATGTTAATAGGTGATAAGTGGAAAGTTTTAATTGTGCGAGACCTGCTTACGGGAACCAAGCGCTTTGGTGAACTAAAAAAATCGCTGACTGGTATATCACAAAAAGTTTTAACTCAGCACCTGCGAGCTATGGAAAAAAATGGGTTATTAACCCGCAAAGTGTATGCCGAGGTTCCCCCCAGAGTTGAATATACATTAACCGAGGTTGGACAAAGTCTAAAACAGGTGCATGATGCCATGTTAGAGTGGGGAAAGGCCTACAAATTAAAAGCGGATGAGTCACCTTTTCCTCATCCGTCAATCAATCATAATTAACTATCAAATTCTTCGCAGCCAAAATAAAACTCATCTGAGTTGGCATTTTTGTCACGACCGATAAGAATGATACTAGGAAAATGATTTTCTTCTGTGATTGGGGCTGTATATTGATAATATTGTCCTATATCACCCCAAGACATCTCTTCTTTTAAATGGGCAGGGATTGGGATTGCCCCCATTGCTTTGGCAAATGTATCTATATCACCTTTGGCAACAGCATAAAAATATGAACCGCTATCGCCTTGGTATTTAATTTGCGATACAGTCGTATTCATTATTTCCAGCGGTTTGGCAAAGTGATACTCTAAATTAATCAGCCCATCATCTTCTAAGTTTTTTATGGTAATGTTTTGTTGGTTAAGTTGTTTAACCACTTTTGCATCACGACCATCAATTGGAGCAACCTTGCATAATAAAGCCGCTTTAAATTGTGCTTCAATTGTATTATTTGTTTCGGTCGCTAATGCATATCCTGAGAAACCCAAAATGAGCAGTGAACTGCATAAAAATTTGTATGACACCTTTATTTTTTTCCTTTTTAAGGCTTTGTTTAAATTATTTACTATTGTTACAAAAAATAACTGCATTAGATAGTATTTGTCAGAATTTAGTTAAATAAAATTATTTTAATATCAATGGGTAAATGGTCAATTTTATATTAAATCTTAATATAGCTATTAGTTAACAAAACTTATTTACCAACTGGTATAAATAATCTCAAATCGCTATTTTTTATAAAATAGATTAGTATGATTTTATTGATTTTTGTTGGCTAAATTATTATGAGTATATCTTCAAACAACTTAACCATTAAAGATATTGCAAAGCTTTGTTCGGTAAGTAAATCTACCGTGTCTCGAGTGATTAATCATGATCCTATGGTTAAAGAAGCTACGCGTAATAAAGTTTTGGCAATCATTGAACAGTATCACTTTACGCCGTCTAAATCGGCAAGAGCGATGCGTGGTTATGGAAATAAAGTGATTGGGATTATTGTAACTCGCCTTGATTCTCTTTCTGAAAATCAAGCTGTTCAAAGTATGTTACCTATTTTTTATCGGCATGGTTATGATCCTATCATTATGGAAAGCCAATTTAGTACAGCCAAAGTCAAAGAATATTTATCCATGCTTAAAGGTAAACAAGCTGATGGCGTAGTTATCTTTGCATTTACTGGACTAGAGCAGTCATTATTATCCACCTGGCAAAATAGTAGTGTAGTAATCGCAAGAAAATTCCAAGATCATACTTGTATTTGTTATGATGATATTGGTGCAGTTAGATTATTGCTTGCTCATTTATATCAATCGCAACAACATCAAAATATTGGTTATATCGGTATTGAGCAACAAGACCAAACTACTGGCGCATTGCGTTATCAAGCCTATTTGGATTTTTGCCAGCAATATCAACTTAGCCCCAATGCGGTTTTAGGTCAATTAAGTTATCGTTCAGGTTATGATCTTGCCCAGTTGGTGTTAACTAAAAATCCATCGGCTATCGTTTGTGCAACTGATGGTATTGCATTAGGATTAAATAAGTATTTACACGAAAAACAGCTTGAACATATTACCGTAGCTAGCATTGGTAATAGTGAGCTACTGAGTTTTCTTTTTCCTAAGACTTGTGCAGTTGAACTCGGTTTTGATCAAGCAGGTAGTTGTGCGGCTCAAGAGTTACTTAATATGTTACAAAATCAGTTTGAACTGAAAAGTATCACCATTCCTTGCCATTTAATAAGCTAACCAGTAGTTATTTTTATTTAATTTGTGCTTATTTTGCTCTAATTTGTGATATTAATCACAAAAAAGGGAACGTTCCCATTTATTAATTTATCAATTCAATCTATGCTTAATCTATATTCAAAATAGCCAGATTATTAGTGAAATAAAAAGGCTAATTCTAATTTAAAGGAGACCTTTTATGGCTAAAAATTCCCAATTAACTAGCCAATCGATAATGCAATTAATCGAGTTGATTGGTGGGAAAGAAAATATTGCCAGTGTCACTCACTGTTTAACAAGATTGAGGTTTGCCTTAGTTGATCCTAAGCTAGCTGATGTCCAAGCTATAGAAGAACTGCCTTTTGTGAAAGGTTGTTTTAATAATGCTGGACAGTTTCAAGTTATCATTGGCACCAATGTTGATAGTTATTACAAAGCATTGATCCAGCAATTAAATTTAGATGAAGCAAGCAAAGAGCAAACTAAAGTAGCAGCTAAAAAGAATATGTCTTTTTTTGAAAGGTTTATTTCTAACTTAGCGGAAATTTTTGTGCCATTATTACCAGCTTTAATCGCTGGTGGTTTATTACTTGGGTTACGTAATATTATTGGTGAAATGCCAACTATTGATGATAAGCCGCTGATACAAACCTATCATTGGCTAGCGCCAATTTACAGTATACTTTGGTTACCTTGCGAGGCGATTTTCCACTTTTTACCAGTTGCCATTTGTTGGTCTACCGTGAAAAAGATGGGAGGATCGCCAATTTTAGGTATTGTTTTAGGCATCACTTTGGTTTCACCACAATTGATGAACGCTTATGACCTTGGCAGTAAAATACCTGATGTTTGGGATTTTGGTTGGTTTAGTATCGAAAAAGTCGGCTATCAAGCGCAGGTGATTCCGTCTATTTTTGCAGGTTTAGCGTTGGGTTGGATCGAAACACGATTACGCAAAATTGTACCTGATTACTTGAATCTAGTGATTGTGCCGATTGTTGCGCTTCTTGTTTCTGTGTTTTTAGCACATTTCCTTTTAGGTCCAATTGGAAGAATGTTAGGTAATGGTATTGCTTTTATTGTTAAATATTTAATGACTGGTGATTATGCCTTTATTGGCGCTGCTGTTTTTGGTTTCTTTTATTCACCATTGGTTATTACTGGTATTCACCATACAACCCTTGCAATTGACTTACAAATGACTGAAAGCATGGGCGGTACGCCGATTTGGCCAATTATTGCTTTATCTAATATTGCTCAAGCTTCGGCTGTTGTGGGTATTATTTTAGTTAGTAAAAAACATAATGAGCGTGAAGTGTCGGTTCCTGCTGCCATATCAGGTTATCTTGGGGTAACCGAGCCTGCTATGTATGGTATTAATTTGCGCTATAAATTCCCGATGCTGTGCGCCATGGTTGGTTCAGCTTTAGCCGGGTTAATTTGTGGTTTATTTGGTGTGTTATCTAATGGTATTGGGGTTGGCGGTTTGCCGGGTATTTTATCGATAAAGCCGATATATTGGTCGATTTATGCTTTGGCGATGATTGTGGCAATTGTGGTTCCGATTGTTTTAACTTCGATCGTTTATAAAATTAAACTTAAAAAAGGTACGTTAGATATTCGTTAAACACGAGCTAATAACCATTAACCGTTCTTGTTATTGAGCGGTTAATTTATGAAAAATAAATAATAAAGAGCAAGCAATGAATAAAATCGATATCCCTTGGTGGCAAAATGGTACTATTTACCAGATCTATCCAAAAAGTTTCCAAGCTAGTGGCGCTGGTTCGACGGGTGATTTATTAGGTATTATTAGCCGATTAGACTATCTTGAAAATTTAGGGGTTAGTGCTATTTGGTTAACGCCGATTTATCCATCCCCACAAATTGATAACGGTTATGATGTGTCGGATTATTATGATATAGATCCGAGCTATGGCTCAATGGCTGATTTCGAACTACTGGTTAAACAAGCGCACGAGCGTGGTATTCGCATTATGATGGATATGGTGTTTAATCATACTTCAACACAGCACCCATGGTTTAAATCAGCCTTAGATAAGTCAAGTCCTTATCGCTCATTTTATATTTGGAAAGACGCTAAAGCCGATGGCTCAGAGCCTAACAATTGGCGGTCAAAATTTGGCGGTAAAGCATGGCAATGGCATGAACAATCAAAACAGTATTATTTGCACTTATTTGCTAAACAGCAAGCCGATCTTAATTGGGAAAATCCAACTGTTCGTCAAGAAATCAAAAAAGTATGTCAATTTTGGGCTGATAAAGGCGTTGATGCATTAAGGCTTGATGTGATTAATTTAGTTTCAAAACAGCAAGATTTTCTGGATGATGAAAATGGCGATGGTCGTCGATTTTATACCGATGGTCCAAAAATTCATGAATTTTTACAAGAGATCAGTCGTGATGTTTTTCAACCCAACCAACTTAAAACAGTTGGCGAAATGTCATCCACCACATTAGAAAACTGCCAAAAATATGCTAGCTTAGATGGTAAAGAATTGACCATGACGTTTAACTTTCATCATCTAAAAATCGATTATCCAAACGGTGATAAATGGACGCTGGCTAAACCTGATTTACTTGAACTCAAAAAAATCCTTGGCTATTGGCAAACAGGCATGCAAGATAAGGCTTGGAATGCAATTTTTTGGTGTAATCATGATCAACCTCGTATCGTCTCACGCCTTGGTGATGAAAACCAATATCACAAACAATCTGCCAAAATGTTAGCCATGCTGCTGTATGGTTTACAAGGCACACCTTATCTTTATCAAGGTGAAGAAATCGGTATGACTAATCCTCATTTTACTGATATTTCACAATATAAAGATGTTGAAAGTCTTAACATTTATCAAGAAAAAATAGCTGATGGTATACCTAAAGCGGAAATTTTAGCAATCCTTGCTAGCAAATCCAGAGACAATAGCCGAACACCAATGCAATGGGATAATTCAGCCAATGCTGGCTTTACTAAAGGTAAGCCTTGGATTGAGGTGGCAAACAATTATCCACAAATTAATGTCAAAGCGGCACTTGATGATCCTGATTCGATATTTTATTGCTATCAAACCTTAATTAAATTACGCAAAACATACCCGATTTTTATTTTTGGTGATTATCAAGATTTAACGCCAGATATTGCTGATTATTGGTGCTATATCAGACGGTGGCATAATCAAAAATTACTAGTGATAGTAAATCTGACCGATAAAACACTGACATGGTCATTACCTAATTCGTTACAACTCTTGAATTGGCAACGATTATTTAGCAATTATCAAGATAACCATCGGCTAGGTTCTGAAATAAGATTAAGACCTTATGAAGCCATATATTGGTTGCAACAGGCGGATTAAGCAAGCGATATGGGCAATCTATAAAAAGATTGTCCATTTTAATGTACGATAATTGTCCCATTTTAAAGCCAACCAGTTGATCGATTTAATTAAAATATCTTTTAAAAAATAGCCTAAAAGTTATAATATTTTGCTTAAAAAATGGGTAAATAAAAAATTAAAGAGGAATGAGGATGGAAGACAAAACGATTTTATTAATGAATCAGTATTTAGATAGAGATTATAGTGTTTTTCCAATGGCTGAAGATAAAATAGTATTGCAAGATATTCGCAATATTGAAAATAGTTTGGCAATTAAATTTCCTGATGAATATGTTGCTCATTTACTTGGTGAAGATTGTGATGTTATTCCCCATAGAGGCATTTATATTGAAGTAAAAGAGGAGATTTGGCGTCGTCCTCAAGCAATGGCCGTGGGACCTTTTTGGACATTTTTATATGGTTTTCATACTTATACAGCCTCTAAATTAAGTGCTGATTGGATGAGGCTTGATTTTATTGGCCATCAATTTATGCAGGAAACAGGGCTTAAAGCAATCCCAATCTTGAAAATTATTAATGATGCTGATATGTATTGTGTTAATGAATTTAGTGATATTGTAAAATTTAATCACGAAATGAATGTTTTGGAACCAACAAATATGGATTTTTGGCAGGTTTTGGAATTTGAATTAAAAGAGCTAAAAGAAAGAAAAGAAACCAAAAAATCTAAATTAAAATAATTTCATACTTAAATTAGAGTATCACAAGGAAGTGAAATAAATTAACATAATGACATGTATTGTAAATAACTAATTGAATTATTTTTATAATTCAATCATGAACTGTTATTGTTTTGCGATATCATTAGTGGTTATATAATAATTCACGCATTTTTACTAACAGTGCAATAGCTTTAAATTAGGTGTTTCTGGCAACATTGAAGTGATTGATGCGGTTTCAATTTTGCTTAACAATGTTTCTGCGATATTCATAATCTCATCATAGCTTAATTGACCATTTTTAATGGCAAGCAGTTCATCACGATTAGCGCATTTATTGGTAATGGTGCCTTTAGTCATTATTTCATGCGCCACTTGCAATAAACGAATAGTATGCATCATATTTTTAGCATCAAAATCATTACCACTTTTAATATTACTTTGATAACGCTGCTCATTTCGCTTTTCAACCCATTGCCAGTAAGCCTTATAATCACGACAATGCGATGAAAAACCATCACGATTAAAACTTAAGTAAGCATTTACTGTGGTGCCTACTTTCACCGACGACAAGCAAAGTTCGGTCGAATCATCATTTTGAATAATGCCATGATAGCCACAATCCCCCGAGGCATCATAAAAAAGTGCATATAAATCTCGACTATGTGGAATATTCACCAAACCACATAAATGTTGCTCAAAACGCTTTTCACTTAACCAATTAGTGAGGGGATAAGCATGCTGCCCTTGAATAATATAACAAAAATCAAGAACCGTTTTACGTTTTACCTCAATGGGATTATTGATTTTTTTATTCAATCCTTTAGCTTTTTTAATTTGTGACATAGCATAGTGAGCAAAGGTTTGTTTAGTTTGTTGGGATAAAAATAGATCAAGGGTTAACTGCTGCATGATTGGATGCTGATAAACAATACAGCTTGGATCCGAGGCTAACACTTCTAAAATATTCGGGTTGTTTTTCAGTAACAGTTCCACAAATCGTCCTAATTCATAATAAACAATATCATTAGTTTCATTATTAATTTGTGGAATATAATCCAATCCATAAAACTTATTTTTAGGTAGATAAAAAACTCCTTTAATATCGGTATCTGATGTTTCAGTAGCCAAACCAAATGCACGGCTACCGCTGATCACTTCAAATAAGATTAAGTTTTGTGCTTTTAAATCGTCGATTGTCATTTAGTTTTCCTTGTCTTATTTTAAGCTCATTAATGTTTGTATAAAAAAATAATCTAACTTATCAGCCTTAAAATGTTGTTCGTCTATAGCCTGTAAACTTTCTTTAATCTCAATCATGGATTGTTCAATAAACAATAAGATTTTTGGATCGATAGTGATAGGTGTTGATTCAGTCATGGTTGCTTTTAAGGCAATAATATCATTGATTTGTTGGCTTAAATCATCAGGTAATAGTGTCAATAATGGCGTAATGGCCATGGGGGCGATTTGCTGTTTTTCTAAACACCATTTGGCACTTAATAAAGGTCTTAATACATAAAACAGTTTTTTGATACCGATCTGCTGCCCTTCACTGTTTTGTAAGGCGCTTTTAGCAATCCCTAAATAGTGATGAATATTGCCACGAGCATTAAAAAAATCAGCACAAAGTTGCCATAATTGGTTAGCAATTGGTGCATTTTGTTGATAAATAATGGGTGATTGCAACCATTCAAACGGGGTAGTATTTGATTTGCGGATCAATTGTAAAGTTTTTTTTAAATCCCAACCATGCAAATCCAGCTCATCATCAATAGGAAAAGTTAAATGTGAAGCAGGGTTATCAATGGCTAAGTATTTCTCAAAACGATGCACATAAATAAAACGCACATCATAATCACTATTCGGCGATGGAAACCCCCACGCCCGACTGCCTGATTCGCAAGCGTAAAGTATATGGATATTATGTTGTTGTGCTAATTCTGCTAACTTTTGTTTTATGCGGTTTTGCATTGCAACTATTCCTTTAGGTTATTTATTTTACTTTATATCTGAATTTTTAACGCATTTAAAGTCTTTTGCATATTACCATTAACAAATCATTGAGCATGATGATTTATGATTGAAACGGTATAGAATCCTGAATATTTTTTACAAATAATATAACAAAGTCTAACTTTAACCCATTTTCAAAATTAAATTCTTTGACATGTACCATTTCCCTTTTTAGATAATTTAATAAAATGGCATCGTGTATTAAATATGAGCAGAATATCTGAATATAGGATTTAACGGGTAATTTTAGATATTTAATTAAAATTCAAAAATATAATTAAATTTACCCTTTCTAATCTTCAAGATGCGAATGTCTAAGAATCAGGCTAGATGCAATACGGTTGTATATTTTTCAGTATATTATCATACTGTAATTATTTTCGGTTTAGCAAAAATTCTTTTTGATTATTAATTATGCGGTTAAAATTACTTTTAAATCCAAACATTATTTGAAATAAAGAATGATTAAAAAATATCACTTTGCCTGATGAAAAGTCATTTTGTTTTTTATATAAAGAAATCACATTAGGCGTTTCAGGAGGAAAACTATTATAAACTTCATAATGAATAAAACTGTGTTTGATTGAGTTAAAAAGGTTATTAATCATTTTTAAAAAACCACTACTATCTTGCTGATAATTAATATCATCACCTAGAATAATTTTTTTACAAAGAGGATAATTTGTAACTTTTTTAGGGGAAAATAAATCACCTATACAATCTACTTTTATTTGGCTATCTTTTATAAAAATACTCTTATAGCAAGTAATGTATGTCAATTGAACCAGTTCATCAAATAAACTTCTTATTGAAAGAATTAAACTTTCTGTTTTTAACCTATACATAATGGCTGGATTACGATTTTGCGGAAAAATCATTCCAATATTCTGAATGTTTTTAACATATTTTTCATGAAAATCTATAACTTCAATAAATTCATTTTGAATATGTAAATATCTATAGGTAAGTATTAATGATTGTAATTGAGGATTTGTAAAATTTTCTATCTTTTCATATTGTGGCATTTTATGAAAATCGAAAGTATCTATTGTGAAATATGGTGGTAGATTTTCTTGATAAATATAGTTTTCTTCCGACATATTGCTAGCTCTATTTTTTTAAAGACGTCTTTTTTTGCTGTCCATTGCTCGTTTTCAAAAACATATATAAAACCTGAAGGAAGTTCTCCATCGGGTACAGGGATATCTGTCGAATTAGCGGGAAGCCCTATACCTGCTGGCTGATAACAATTTTCTTCATGATGGGTAAAATATTTATCTTTTTCATCATAATGATAAATAGTTACATACCTTTCATGATCGTAAAATTTACACATAAATATCTCCTTTAGTTAATATACCATTCTTTTTATGGGTTATATAAATTATGGTTTTTGTCAACCTATTTGGCTCTGTTTTAGCTATTATGTAAAGCTAATAGTATTTTCTATCTTTATTTAATGTCTTCATCTGATTCAATTGTACTAGTAGTTGTATAGCTGGCTTTATCATATTTTAAACGGTTTAATATCGAGGATTGCTCCTCGATATTTTTATGTTTGTCTGCAAGTAAATAGAATATTTAATTATTGTGCGAAGCAAGTAGCGTTACTAACCTTTTTTTAATTTCATCATTAGGTTCATTTGCAATAAGTTCTTGCAGGGCAAGCGTTATTTTATCTGTCCAACATTGTCGATCCCAAGCTTCAATGGCATTTAATGCCATGTTTCGGTTGCGTATTACTGGGCTGTTTAGACCAATTAATATAAGATCTTCACCCATACCCGGAAATCGATTGAGCTCTTGTAAAATAGCATCCAATGCACGGTGTGCTTTATATTTGATGCCAAATGCAGATTCTAGCGCTGGCCCAGTTGCGATTTTTGTAAAGTCATATTGTTGCCTAGCTAACTGTATAACTTGTTGTACTCTTTGTATATTATCGGTTTTCATTAAATAATACCACTGTTCACCCTGATGATTTTTTTGATATGCAAAACGTGCATCCCATGCATCAAATCCAAATTGTGTGTAAAGATCAGCAGCTAGGTAAAATTTACTGCTATCATCAGTCATTAAATCATTTTCAATTAATGCTAACCATTTATCTTGATGGATAAACTTATTTGCTTTTTCAATAATTGCATTTTTTATTTTTTCATTCCAATTAGGATAGCTTTCATTAAGCTGGCTGCTAACAAAATCATGTATAGTCAGTACTGTCCGTAAAGGGGGGAGTTCAGCTAATGAGGGTAGTTTTAGTAAATGTTTTAAATAATTTAAACAAACAATAGCACCTTCTTCATAACAATGCATATCTTCGGCTGGTCCGCCCATGATGAGTGCCTCTAAAATTTCACCCGCAGATTCTAATAAAGGTAAATCAACATAATCTTGTTCTAAAACCTGATTTAATTCACCTGTGGTTGCGCAAGTATAAGCAAGATATTCGTTCATAACGCTATTTTGATAACCCGCTCTTAATAACCAATCTTTAGTTGTTGATGATAATTGATATTCGGCTAATCGTTCAACAATATGGATCCTACCCCAACCATCCACTTTTTTAGCTAAAGTAACTAAGGCATTTTCGACTTGTTCGGGTGATGATAAGGTGTTTTGTAATGCAACTGCTGAATATAAGGTAAACTCTTCATGCATGCCTAATAATAAAAATAAGTCAGTTTGTTCGGTAGTAAAACATCCTAATACAGCAATACTAAACTTAATGATTTCACGATCAGGGCTATTTGTTGCTAACCAATAGGTAAATTCATATAACTTATCAAAATCAATGTCAATTTTTGGTATTGCATCACTTAAATCATCAATAAAACTTAAAGTACCTTCCGTATTTATTAAGGTGTAAAGTTTTTCGATATCGTGTTTATTGGGTTGTGTTGATATTGTGGTTAGCAACGTTAAAATTTCTTCAACACATGTGTGTTCAGATGATGCGCCATGATGATTGCTAACCCCATCCATTGCCCCTGCTGCCCATTTTAATTTTGTATCATCAGATGATTCATCAGGAAGTGTTTGGGCTATTTCAGGCAGTTTTTCTGCATGTTGATAAGGCAGTAAAAATTGATAAATACTGATTTTATTGTTATCCCATACCATTGGAAATGGTTGAGTCGTCGCCATATTTGAGGGTTCTGTCGTTGAATTTTGAGTAGTTTCTTTCATCGTTAATCCTTTAAATATTTTATTGTTAGAATGATTAATTAGTTATTTAAATCAAATTGAATAATCGCGATAGTTATGCATTATTTTTAGATTGTAATTGATATAATTAAAGTTGTTTATATTTTTATTTCCACCAATATTGAGGATTGCTCCTCAATATTTTTTACCCTTTTACACATACGACTTGCCGTAATTGATGGACAATTTCGACCAGTTCATTTTGGGCTGTCATTACTGCATCAATATCTTTGTATGCCATTGGGATTTCATCAATCACGTTGGCATCTTTTCGGCATTCAACGTGTGCTGTTGCTTTAATTTGGTCTTCAATGGTAAATTTCTTTTTGGCTTCTGTTCGGCTCATAACTCGCCCTGCACCATGTGAGCATGAACAGAAACTTTCTTCATTACCAAGTCCTCGCACAATATAGCTTTTTGCACCCATTGAGCCTGGAATAATCCCTAGCTCACCTTTTCGAGCAGACACCGCACCTTTACGCGTAATGAAAATTTCTTCACCAAAATGTTGCTCTTTTTGTACATAGTTATGGTGACAATTTACCGCCGACATGTGGGTGGTAAATGGTTTAGTAATGACTTTACGCATTGCTAAAATAACATTATTCATCATTGCTTCACGGTTGAGTCTTGCAAATTCTTGCGCCCAATGCACAGCATCAACATAATCTTGAAAGTGTTCAGTGCCTTCTTGTAAATAAGCTAAATCTTTATCAGGTAGATTTTTGATATGGGCTTCCATATCTTTTTTAGCCATTTCTATAAAAAAGCTACCAATAGCATTACCTACACCACGTGATCCACTATGCAGCATTATCCAAACTCGATCGGCTTCGTCCAAACAAATTTCGATAAAATGGTTGCCAGTGCCGAGTGTTCCTAAATGTCGGTAGTTATTAGTATTTAAAAAACGTGGGTATTTTTCAGTTAATTTTTCAAAACCGGGTAATAGCTGTTGCCAATAACTATCGATTAGTGATGGTGGATTTTGCCAGCTACCAATATCTTGTCGACGGTTATGAGGCGATCGACCATGTGGTACCGCTTTTTCAATTTCATGCCGTAACGGTAATAAATTATCGGGCAAATCACTCGCTATTAAAGACGTTTGCACAGCAATCATGCCACAGCCAATATCCACTCCTACAGTTGCAGGTATAATTGCGCCTATGGTTGGGATAACACTACCGATAGTCGATCCTTTACCTACGTGTACATCAGGCATTACGGCGATATGTTTAAAAATAAACGGTAATTGTGCCGTTTTGGTTAATTGTGTTTTGGCTTCTTCTTCAACAGGAACGCCTTTTGTCCACATTTTTATTGGTTTTGCGTTATCTGTTTGTAATAAGTTATATTGACTCATTTTTAATTCCATCTAAATTTTATGTAACGTTAAGTTACTAAGTTTACAAGTTCAGTTTTATTTTGGGATGTTATCCCTTTTCTCTTGGGCGATAAAACCTTTTTTCTTATTCATTATTATAATTTGCTAAAAGTGTGCCAAAAATTAAAAAAAGATAAAAACAATTAATATCAATTTGATTTAAAACAAAAAAATAAATTTAAAACAGATCAATCTAAAAATTAGATAGATTTAAATAAGTTTGTTTTTTATAATTTTATCTATTAATTTATAAATTTTTATAAAAATGAAAAAGAATGTAGTGTTTGGTTTTTTAGGAAATGTATTGGATCAACGTGGTAAAGGTAAACGACGATGGTTGCAATGGCGACCGACTATCGATTTATGTCATCAATCTGATCTACCATTAACTCGATTTGAATTACTCTATTATCAAAACGATTATCATCTGCTTTGCGAAGTTGTTAAAGATATTAAAATTTTATCACCACAAACCGAAGTAAGGCCAATCGCAGTAAATATAGATGATCCATGGGATTTTGAACAAGTTTATACCTGCCTTTTTGATATTTCGAAAAACTACTCATTTAATTCAGAACAAGAAGAGTATTATTTGCATATCACAACAGGTACGCATGTCGCACAGATTTGTTGGTTTTTACTAGCAGAATCGCGCTATTATCCAGCTAAATTATTACAAATGTCTCCACCATCCAAAAAGGAGATAATAGAAAAAAATTATAACTTAGAGGAAGCAGATCTTATTGCGCAAGTACCTTACGGTAATATGAATATCATCGATTTGAATTTGCATCGTTATGATAAAATCTTAACCCGTTTTCAACAATATGCCATTCAAGCAACAGATCTGTTAAAGTCAGGTATCGCTACTCGTAACCAACAATTTAATCAATTAATTGCTGAAATAGAACAGGTTGCTAGCCGATCGCATGCCCCTATTTTATTGTGTGGGCCAACTGGTGCAGGTAAATCATTTTTAGCTAAACAAATTTATTTGCTAAAACACACTAATCATCAAATTAACGGTCAATTTGTCGAAATTAACTGCGCCACCTTACGAGGTGATAGTGCAATGTCAACCTTATTTGGCCATGTGAAAGGAGCATTTACGGGTGCAAATCTCGCTCGTACCGGTTTACTTAAAAATGCTGATGGGGGATTATTATTTTTAGATGAAATTGGTGAACTTGGGCTTGATGAACAAGCAATGTTATTAAAAGCGATCGAAGAGAAACAATTTTATCCATTTGGTAGTGATAAACCGATTCAGAGTGATTTTCAATTAATTGCTGGGACTAATAAAGATCTTAAATTGGCGATTGAGAATGGTGAATTTCGTGAAGATCTGTTTGCCAGAATCAATTTGTGGAGTTATCAACTGCCGAGTTTAGCCGAACGAAAAGAAGATATCGAACCGAATATTGATTATGAATTGGCGCGTTATGCTAAAGAATACGGCATTATGCCACGTTTCAATCAACAATCAAGACGTGCTTATTTAGCTTTTGCTACCTCTCAGGAAGCCTTATGGCAGGGTAACTTTCGTGAATTAAATAGCTCGATTATTCGAATGGCAACGTTAGCACCACAAGCTAATATTACGTTGGAACAAGTAGAAAAAGAGATTCTACGCTTAAAACAAAACTGGGGGAAACACAAATCAGATGACTCTTTAATTCCATTAGAAATAGATGAATTTGATCGCTTCCAATTGGAAAAGGTGATTGAAATCTGCCAAAAAAGTAGCTGTTTATCTGAAGCTGGCAGAAAATTGTTCGCTGTGTCTCGCATAAAAAAACAACGTAGCAATGATGCTGATCGATTAAAAAAATATTTGGCAAAGTTTGGTTTAAGTTGGGATATGGTTAATAAAGCTTAATTAATGTATTGGTAAAATCTATTCCATAAATGAAAAGATTTTTACTGACAACTGTATTTATACATTTAAACTAATTAAACGAGATTGTTCATCAAATTTAGCAACTACTCTTTGCTCACCTTTTATTGCAACAAGCTCTGTTTGAGCTGTCAAATCGCTTTGTTTGACTTGATAATCTTTAGCAATTAGATAGTACTTAAGTGCCTGGTAATGATCCACATCAAAGTTTGAAATAAATTGAGAAAATATTTCAAAAATTTGGGTTTGATTATTTTTCTGCTCATGGTTATCACTTTCAAATGAAGAACTCCCAAACAGATTTGTTATAAATTTTGGAAAAATTTTAGAGATTTTATTCTGGTTATTATTTTTTGAGTTAATATGATCTTTTTTTATGGTTACCAATGCTATTCCTTGCCCAAAATCAGCCAGATAATATCCATCGGTATTAAACATTCCTGTAGCAATTACCCCTATTTTGTATAAATCTTTTTGTGTAGTGTCAAATTGAGCAGAAGTGAATAAATTAATATCATTTTCTTCACCATAGCTTTTTAAACTCAACGCTTGTTCAATAACCGATGTGGGTAACTGCGATGCTTCGTTATTCCAAGACCAAAGCCATGTTTCAGAAGATAAAGAAAAAGTACCTAATAATTGAATAGAAAAGGTTATATTATCACCAAAATAGATAACACCTTGATTGATATCTATTTGCCAATTGCTATCGCCAATTATTTCATAAAAATTGAGCTGTTTTTCAAATCCATAACAACCAAAGTGCTCTAACAATTCTTTTTCTGATTTGCATGGTGTTAGCATAACTTTTTGTATCCCCATACCCATAATAATTCTTTATTTTCTCTTTTAAATTTTATGTTTTGATTTAATACTGATATGTAATCCATAATATTAATATATGGTTTATCAAATCTCAATATCTTTACAGATAAAGATTTTTTGTATAGAATGTGCCCGCTTTCCTGAATAGTGCTGCTGCAGGAAAACAGTAATTATCTTCTCAATATGAGGAGACACTATTTTATTGTTTTCTAGGTGGCTATTATGTCTACATTTACCCGTTTACAAAAACGTTTGTCCCGCCTTGGGATTGAAAGTCATTTTAATAATGATATTTATACTTTTAATAAAGAAAATACTACTGCTCAGGTATTATTGCCTAATCCTTTACCATTAGAGGAAAAAGCCGTAGAACAACTATTAAATTTTGCTTCAGTTAAAATACCTAATAGTTTAGGTAAAGTTTGTACTGCGCGTGCAACACCCGATTTTCATCCGGGTACTATTGCACCAGTAGGTAGTATTGTCGCTACCACGCAGAATTTTATTATTCCAGCTGCAATTGGCACTGATATTAATTGTGGTATGCGGCTTTTTACAACGGGCTTAAGTTATGAGCAAGTGTGTAAACAAAAGTCTTCAATTATTGCGCAATTAAAACGCGTATTATTGCAAGATGAACGTGATGTTCCTGTTACGCCGCAATCTTTTCAAGCATTATTTGATCAAGATATTTCGGCATGGTTATCTGAATTACCTCAGCATGGGCTATGGAATTCGGTTAATTATGAACGGTTACGGGCAGAGCTTGATAAAATATCTGGTAATCATTTAATTGTGGCAGATAGTAAATATGCACCTGAAGCCTTTTTTGAAAAGCGAGATATTATCCGTCCTGCTAGCTTAGGTACTGTTGGTTCTGGTAACCATTTTGTTGAGTTACAAATTGTTGATGAGATAATGGATCGTCATTTAGCTTATCAATTAGGTCTTCAAAAAAATAGTATTGTTGTTATGATCCATACTGGATCACGTGATGTTGGATTTTATATTGGTCAACGTTGGCAAGATAGAGCAAAAGCCCTATGGCCAGCTAATGAAAAACAGCCTAAATCAGGATTGTTTGGCTTGACTGATAATGACGCTAAAGCTTATTTACAAGCAATGGGCGTTGCTGCTCGATATGCTTGGATAAATCGTATTGTCATCACCGAGTTAATACGTAAATCGTTATCAACGATCTTTCATCAAGATGATAGTCAATTAGTGGTTGATATTTCTCATAATATTATTTTACCAGAGCAAGGCATGAATATTCATCGTAAAGGTGCTACGCCTGCATATACAGGTCAAATAACATTAATTCCTGGGTCGATGGGTGATCACTCTTATGTAGCAGTTGGTAAAGGTAATGAAGAGTGGTTATGGTCTTGTTCACATGGTGCAGGAAGAGCAGAAAGAAGGCAAAACATGCGTAATAAAAAGGTAGAGTTTGAAAAGACTACCTTACCATGGCAATGCATTACTCTCAAAGAAGAGCGGCTACGCGAAGAAGCGCCTATAGCATACAAACCAATTACACCAGTAATTGAGGCGCAACAAAAAGCCGATTTGATTCAAACCATAGTTAAACTTAAACCTTGGATTACGTTTAAAGTATAATTAGGAAAATATTTTGTGCTAGAATTTATTATTTAATCAAAATATTAATATAAAATTTTAGCACAAAATACTTATTGTTTAGAAGAATAACATAGAAATGATATTCTTTTATAACATCAACTCCATCCCCCGATACCGTAAATCTGGTTTTTTAATCCACGCTTGAGCATCAATAATTGCCAATTCTCGAGCCTCTTTTTGTTTGGTGATCTCTAGCACGTGATTAGCGGCATTGGCGGCTAATTCAAATGCCATTAATTGGGATTGTCCATTAATTAGATGCGCTGTAAACAAGCTACAAATTAAATCACCCACACCTAATGGACGATGTGGAAAGTCATATAGTGGGCGGGCAAGATGATAGTTTTGGGTTGGCGTTGCTAACATCATTTCAAATAGGTCGGTTGTTTTGCCAGCGTGCACCAAATTTTTTACTAATATAGCTTTAATGGACTGTTTTTGTAGTTTTTTTATTGCATTTAGTACATCGTTAAATGTTTTAATTTCGATATCAGAAAGTATTTGTAATTCTAATAAATTTGGTGTGATATAGTCGGCTTGTTTAACCGCTTGTTTAGTGAAGAAATCAATAATACCTTGTGGCAGTGAACTACCTTTATTGATATCGCCACCCATAACAGGATCACAAACATAGATAGCATTAGGGTTATAGTATTTAATTTTGTTGACTGCTTCTAGGATTTCTTCGCCTTGTTCAGCAAGACCAATATAGCCCGAAATAATGGCGTCAATAGACTTTAAGATCCCAATTTTTTCTAGACTATTAACTATTCGTGTAATTTGTTTAGCACCAAGCACTATGCCATCATAATGAGGATAAACCGTATTACTGGATAATTGCACGGTATGGATCGGCATAACTTCAACGCCTTGTAGCTGCATGGCTAATGTCGATACCTTGTTACCGGCATAACCATAAACAACATTTGATTGAATTGATAATACTGTTTTCATATGTTTGCCTTATTATTCGTCATAGTAATGATAGCGGTTTAGGAGATAGATACAGATGATAGATATCAATGCTAAACAACAATAAAACAAGGCTAATGGTATCCAAAAAGCTTTGTAAGTATAAATAATATATGCCCCTATCATCGGAATTAGGCTACCAAAAATGGCAGCGCAACCTTGATAGCTGATAGATAATCCTGTGTAACGTATTCTGGTAGGAAAAACTCGACTTAAATAGCCCGCTATTACGCCATAAAAGCCACTGTAGCAAATTACGTTGAGCGAAATACCAATAATAAAGCTATTTTTTGTGCCTAGCTGAATGATTGGGAATAATAAAAATACCGATCCCATTGCTAAGATTGCCGAACAAATTAAAAATCGTGTTGCCGAGTATTTTTCTGAAAAATAGGCAATAAAAGGTTGCACAACAAAATGCACAATTGCAATCCAAAATAGAGCATCAACAATTATCTTGTCTTCAATACCTAGTGCAATAGTGGTATAGCCAATCATTAATGTATTAGAAAATATTCCACTAAATGACAATACATTAGCGCCAATGCTTAAAATTAATAGCGGTGTTGATTTTTTTAAAACTTCAATAATCGGTATTGAGTCTTGCTTTAAGTTTGCTTGCTTTTTGCATGATTCGATAAAGACAGGTGACTCGGTTAAGGTGACTCTAGCAATAATGCCAATAATTAATAAAATAGAACTGGCTAAAAATGGAATACGCCAGTAGCCACTATTAATAAGCTCAGCTATAGGTGAACGGATAATATAAGAAAAGACCAATAATGCTAAAATATTTCCTGCTGGGCTTCCCCACTGTGCAAAGGAAGAAAAGAAGTTTTTCAACCCTTTTGGGGCATGTTCATTGGTCATAAGCACTGCACCGCCCCATTCACCACCAACCGCAATCCCTTGTAATATGCGTAATGTAACTAATAAAATTGGTGATAAAATGCCTGCTTGTTGATAAGAGGGTAATAAACCAACACAGGTGGTGGCACACCCCATTAAAACCAACGTAGTAATTAACGATTTTTTACGCCCCAAACGATCACCAATATGACCAAATAGTAACGCTCCTAAAGGACGTGATAAAAATCCCACGGCAAAGGTGGCAAAAGATCCTAAGATTTGCACAAATTGATTATCATCAGGAAAAAAAAGCTGACCAAATATTAATACTGATGCCAAGGCATAGATATAAAAATCATACCATTCAATGGTCGTACCAATAAAAGCGGCAAAAGCGACTTTTTTAGCTGATGAATTGGACATAAGTAATCTTAGGGCTATCGCGGTTGTAAGTTAATAATGAGTACGAAACTAGCACAAAACTATTAATATGACAATTTGTTATGTTCTAAGAAAAGAAAAATGCAATGGATAGATTTAGTATCTAATTTAGTGACAGAATTAACTGTCACCTTTATTATTGTCCTCTATACAGAAACACGCAATTTTATGTTCATTATAATTAATAAGCTGTGGTTGTTCTGTTGTACAACGTGAAAATGCTAAACGGCATCGAGCATTAAACGCACAACCCATAGGTGGATTTAGCGGACTTGGTAATTCACCTTCTAATTTAATTCTATCTCGTCTAAGATCAGGGTTTAATCTTGGGGTTGCTGATAATAGTGCCTGAGTATATGGATGTTTAGGGTTACGATAGATTTCATCTTTTCGTCCTTGTTCAACGCAACGACCCAAATACATTACCATTACGTCATCAGCAATGTGTTCAACGACGGAAAGGTCATGAGAAATAAAAATATAAGATAAACCTAGGTCTTGCTGTAGATCCATCATCAAATTTAGCACTTGTGCTCGTACAGAAACGTCTAATGCTGAAACAGGTTCATCAGCAACTACTATTTCGGGATCAAGCATTAAACCTCTTGCGATAGCAATGCGTTGACGTTGTCCTCCTGAAAACATATGGGGATAACGGTTATAAAACTCTTCTTTTAATCCAACTTTTTGCATCATTGATAGTACTTTTGCTTTACGATCATTTGCTGTTAGATCAGTATTAATAATTAGAGGCTCTTCTAATATGGAACCGATTTTTTTGCGGGGGTTCAATGATGAGTATGGATTCTGGAAAACGATTTGAATCTTTTGGCGACGCAATTTTTGAGCTTGTTGATCATTATCCAATAAATTCTGATTTTTAAAATAAATTTCTCCAGATGTGGGTTTTTCAATCATTGTTAGTAATCTTGCTAATGAGGATTTACCACAACCTGATTCACCGACAACCGCAAGTGTTTTAGCTTTGTCTAATGTAAAAGATACACCGTCAACGGCTTTAACTTGCTTGGTTTCAGAAAAAAGTCCCGTTTTAACATGATAATATTTTGTCAAGTTTCGGGCATCAAGCAGTAATTCATTATTTTCCATGTTATTGTTCATATTGTGGTATCCCTTCGCTTGATAGTGGATAATGACATTTTACTTTTCTAGTTTCACCATAGCTAACTAGTGCTGGTTCTTGGGTATAACAATGTTCAGTAGCATAAGGACAACGAGGGTTGAGTAAGCAGCCTGTTGGTCGATCATATTTTCCTGGTACAACGCCTGATAATGATGCTAATCGCTCTTTGTCTTGAGTGAACTCAGGTAGTGATCGTAATAGTGCCTGTGTGTAAGGGTGTAATGGTTTTTTAAAGATAATTTCAGCATCGCCTATTTCAACCACCTGTCCAGCATACATTACAATAATTTTTTGTGCAGCCTCAGAAACTAACGCTAAGTCATGAGTAATAAGAATTAATGCCATATTATTTTTGCGTTGCAACTCAAGTAATAACTCAATAATTTGCCCTTGAATTGTGACATCTAGTGCTGTTGTTGGTTCATCAGCAATTAAGAGTTTTGGATTGCATGCAATGGCTATTGCAATCATTACTCGTTGGCTCATTCCGCCAGATAACTGGTGCGGATAAACCTTTAATCGATTTTCAGCATCAGGAATTCCTACTAATTTAAGCAATTCAATCGCTCTTGTTTTGAGCTCTTTTTTACTGCCACCTTGGTGGATTTTTAATGTTTCAATGATTTGGTAACCTATGGTAAAACATGGGTTTAAGCTAGTCATCGGATCTTGAAAGATCATTGCCACATCTGCACCTACAATTTTACGGCGCATTTTAGTTGAGATTTGTTGAAGATCTTTGCCATCAAAGTGTAATGCATTTGCATTGACTTTACCGGGAAAATCAATTAATCCCATTATGGCGAGTGAACTCACTGATTTTCCTGAACCTGATTCACCAACAATACCAACAACTTGCCCTTGCTCAACGTCATAACTAATGTGATCTACTGCTTTAAATCCACCAAATTGAACAGATAATTCTTTTACTTCTAATAGTGCCATGACTGTATCTCCATTACTGTTTCAATTTAGGATCAAGTGCATCACGCAAACCGTCTCCCATTAAGTTGAAAGCTAACACTGTCATTAAAATTACTAAGCCAGGAAAGGTAACAACCCACCATGCAGATTGTGCAAATTGCAATACGTCAGCAAGCATTGTTCCCCATTCTGGTGTTGGTGGTTGTGCGCCCATGCCTAAAAAACCTAATGCAGCCATGTCTAAAATTGCGTTCGAAAATCCTAATGAAGCTTGTACAATTAATGGTGCTAAGCAGTTTGGTAGGATGTTGATAAACATTTGTCGTAAGGCTCCCGCCCCAGCAACTCGTGAGGCGATCACATAATCTTTATTAATTTCAGCAATCGTTGCTCCGCGTGTTAAGCGGACATAATGTGGTAATGCAACAAAAGCTAATGCTATTGAAGCGTTAATAATTGATGGACCAAATATCGCAACTAAGACAAGGGCAAGTAGTAAACTCGGTAATGCAAGCATGATATCCACTGCACGCATAATTACATTGTCTAAAAAACCACCTGCATAACCAGCAATTAATCCTAATGTAATCCCTAAAATTAATGAGATAATAACTACTAAGCAACCGACTAATAAGGATAAACGGGCACCATAAATGAGTCTGGATAGGATATCTCGTCCCACATCATCAGTTCCTAAAATAAATTGCCAACTGCCATCTTTCATCCAAACGGGTGGTGTTAGTAATGCATCTCTAAATTGTTCAGAAGGGGAATGTGGTGCAACAAAATTAGCAAAGATAGCGAGTAATGCAACAATAATAATAAAGACCAGTCCAACGACTGCTCCTTTATTTTTTGAAAAATAGAACCAGAACTCACGCATAGGCGTTAATGGTTTAGGTACGACTAAACTGGTGTCTTGCGTATTGGTTGGTTCAGTAATAACCTGTTTATTCATCTGTAAAAACACTCTTATTTATGTCTAATACGTGGGTTAATAACCCCGTACAACATATCAACTAATAAATTCACTAAAATAATTATGACCGCAACAATTAAAACGCCACTTTGTACAACGGGGTAATCTCGACGCTGTAGCGCTTCAATTAACCAACGACCAATTCCTGGCCATGAAAAGACAGTTTCGGTCAATATGGCGCCGGCAAGCATTGTACCAACTTGTAAACCGATAACGGTAACAACAGGGATCATTGCATTACGCAATGCATGAACAAGGACGATTCGCATTCTACTAACGCCTTTAGCTCGTGCGGTTCGAATATAATCTTCACTCAATACTTCTAACATAGAAGAACGAGTCATGCGGACAATTACTGCTAATGGAATAGTTCCCAACACAATTGCAGGTAAAATTAAGTGAGTAACTGCATCGATAAAATCTTCTGTTTCACCCCATAATAAAGTATCTATTAACATAAATCCGGTTAAAGGATTACTTTCATCTAAGAAAAGCATATCACTAACACGACCAGATACTGGGGTTAAATTTAAGTGTACTGAGACTAACATGATTAGCATCATCCCCCACCAAAAAATTGGCATGGAGTAACCTGTTAAAGATAGTCCTATTGCTGTGTGATCAAATATTGAACCACGTTTCACTGCGGCAAGAACACCGATTGGGATTCCAAAACTAACAGCAAACAACATTGCACAAAATCCAAGTTCAAACGTTGCTTTAAATCGGGGTACAAATTCATCCCATACTGGAATTTGGCTTTTAAAAGAGGTTCCTAAATCGCCATGAAGCATGTTTATAATATATTGAAAATATTGTTGATACAGTGGTTTATCTAAACCCAGTTGAGTCATTAATTCAGCATGGCGTTCAGGGGTTAAACCTCGCTCTCCTGCAAGCACCATAATGGGATCACCCGGAATAAGGTGAACAAAAATAAAAGTAAGCAGTGTGATACAAATAAACGTTGGAATAAGTACACCTAACCGCTTTAGAATAAATTGAAACATGTAGTAGCTCTTAAATATTGCTTTTAAACTATCGTTTATAAAATAGATAAAATTTTTATTATTATTAAAAAATAGATTTATAGCTCTAAATTTAGCAAAACCCAACGTAGTGATTAACCACACATTGGTGGTTAATCGTTAGGAATACTATTTTTCAAGCGTAACTTGGTTAAAGTCATGTAATGACAGAGGCGCCATAATATAGCCTTTAACTTCTTTGCGTAATGGCATATAAACCATTGAATGCGCAATCATCAATGCAGGTGCTTGATTATGCATTTCAACTTGTGCTTGTTTATATAGCTCAACTCTTTTTTCGTGATTTGACTCAATACGCGCTTGTTGCAATAAATCATCAAATGGTTTGTAACACCAGCGTGAATAGTTTGAACCTGCTTTAACCGCATCACAGCTCATCAAGACAGAATAAAAGTTATCAGGGTCGCCATTATCTCCAGTCCAGCCCATTAATACAGCATCATGTTCACCATCACGAATACGAGATAGATATTCTCCCCATTCATAACTCACAATTTTAGCTGTTACGCCAATTTTAGCCCAATCCGCTTGAATCATTTCGGCCATACGGCGTGCATTTGGGTTATATGGGCGTTGTACTGGCATTGCCCATAAATTGATAGTAAACCCGTTCTCTAATCCCGCTGATTTTAATAACTCTTTTGCTTGCGCTGGATCATAAGGATAATCTTTCACTTCATCGTTATAACTCCACATTGATGGAGGAATAAAGTTTTTAGCTGGTTCAGCTGCACCTTGAAAAACAGCTTTTATAATCGCATCTTTGTTCACGGCCATATTTAATGCTTGACGAACTTGCAATTTATCAAGTGGCGGCTTATCCATATTGTAGGCTAAATAGCCAATGTTAACGCCAGCCATTTCTTTAACAACAATATTTTTGTCTGATTTCATTCGTTCAACATCGGCTACATTTGGGTATGGCATAGCATGACACTCGCCTTTTTGTAACTTAGCATAACGAATTGCGGCATCTGGTGTAATAGAAAACACTAAGCGATCAAGTTTGGCTTTTGGACCAAAATAATCGGGATTTGCTTTATAAAGAATTCTGGAGTCTTTTTGGTATTGTACAAAAGTAAATGGGCCCGTACCAACAGGAACTAAGTCTAATTTTTCTGGTGTGTTTTTCTTAAGCATAGCATCAGCATATTCAGCTGATAAAATTGATGCAAATGACATTGCTAAATCTGCTAAAAAAGGGGCTTCTGGATGGTTTAATTCAAATACAACAGTATGGTCATCAATCTTTTTAATTTCTTTGATTAAATCTGGGAATCCCATACTTTCAAAGTATTCATATTGTCCACCAGAAACTTTGTTATAAGGATGATTTTTATCTTTTTGTCGCATAAATGTAAAAATAACATCATCAGCATTTAGGTTTCGTGTTGGTTTAAATTCTTTATTGCTATGCCACTTAACATCATCGCGTAAATGAAAAGTATAGGTTAAACCATCTTGGCTGATATCCCAAGATTTGGCTAAAGAAGGTTCAATTTCGGTAGTACCTAATTTAAATTCTACCAAACGATTATAAACAGGAACTGCACTTGCATCCATTGATACACCACTTGTTGCTAATTGTGGATTAAATGTTTCAGGCGAAGCCTCTGAACAATAAACCAATGTTTCAGCAGCATGAAGTTGTGCACTCGCAAGCATTGTTATTAGTCCTGCACTCAATAAGAATTTACGTTTATATTTCCTTAGATTACTCATAAAACCACTCCAATTATTTAATTGTAAACCGATTTTGTAACATTTAAACACAGGTAAGAATGTCGTATTTTTAATATTTTTTAAATATAGATTTAGTAAAACGTTCTAATTTTTATATTAATTAACTTTTATTTGGTTTAAATTCATATTTTTTATTTTTTGCACATATACAGTGCAAAGCGTACTATAATTAAAATTGCGATATAGCATAAAAGTTACAATAAAATTCCATTTTAGATTAAAAATAACTTTTAACAACAATATAACGACAGTTAAGTACTATGTAACAGATAAAATAAGCAAAAATAGTGCCATTTTTAATTTACAAATTCATATTAAAAAAGAACAGGTATATTTTATTTTCGTAGTTCTTAATTTATATCTAGTTCTAGATTTATTATATAACTTATCACTTACTAATTGATTTTTATAGAATGTATTATAGTTAGTGTAAGTAAAATAATCATTAAATTAATGATGTAAAATTAACTTATTACTGGATTTAGCTTAATTTTAGTTGAACACTGTTGAGTAGTGAAACAAGGTGAAAGGCTTATTTGAAAAGGCTTTAGGCATAAAAAAACCTGTTAGAAGCAGGTCTTAGAATTTGGTGATTGGTGCCCGGACGCGGAATCGAACCACGGACACGGGGATTTTCAATCCCCTGCTCTACCGACTGAGCTATCCGGGCAACAATGGATGCACATTAAACACGATTCGTGATTATCAGTCAATCCCTTTTGTAATATTTTTTTTAAAATATATATTGTTTGGTTGAAAAATAGCTAATCATCTTCATATTAAAAGATAATTTTTAATAATATGTTTTTATCCTTATAGGAATTATATATGCGATTTGTTGGCTTTATTATCTTTTTTATTTATGTTTATTTTGAACTTACCTTTTTCATAGCTGTTGCCAATTCAATTGGTATTTTTCTTGCTTTAATTTGTATTATTGCAACATCTATTCTTGGTTTCTCGTTAGTTAAAACTCAGGGTTTGAAAAACCTTAGTATTATGCAACAAAAAATAGCTAACAATCAAAGCTATAAAAATGAATTAATTAGAAGTGTAGCTTTGCTTTTTGCCGGTTTTTTCTTGCTTATTCCAGGTTTTTTAACTGATATTTTAGGTGCAATCTTATTAATACCCCATGCACAAGATCATATCGTGGAATTTATTGTTCGAAAAATGCCAATAAGATCAAAATTTTCTTCATCACAAATGCATTATCAAGAGAGTGATATTATTGAGGGTGAATTCAAACAGAAAGATGATGAATAAATAATCAGTTAGACTTTTTTTAAATTTGTTCTCTTGAAGAATTTAAAATAATCCCCATATATTATGCACTATATTAAAAAATCATAATTCTATGATTTCTGTTAATAATTATCTTAATTAAAAATTAGTGCTAGGAGATAACTAATGAAAATTCGTCCATTGCATGATCGTGTGATCATTAAACGTAAAGAAGTAGAATCAAAATCAGCTGGTGGTATTGTTTTAACTGGTTCGGCAGCAGGTAAATCAACTCGCGGAGAAGTTTTAGCTGTTGGTAATGGTCGCATTTTAGAAAATGGTCAAGTACAACCGCTAGATGTTAAAGTGGGAGATATCGTAATTTTCAATGAAGGATACGGCGTTAAAACAGAAAAAATCGATAATGAAGAAGTGCTTATCTTATCTGAAAGCGATATCTTAGCGATTGTACAAGCATAACTGACAACTAATTTAATTTATATACAGAATTTAGGAGAAATACGAAGATGGCAGCTAAAGATGTGAAATTTGGTAATGACGCTCGCGCCAAAATGCTTAAAGGCGTTAATGTATTAGCCGATGCAGTTAAAGTAACATTAGGTCCAAAAGGACGTAATGTAGTATTAGATAAATCTTTTGGCGCACCAACCATTACTAAAGATGGTGTTTCTGTTGCTCGTGAAATCGAATTAGAAGATAAATTCGAAAATATGGGTGCGCAAATGGTTAAAGAGGTCGCATCTAAAGCAAATGATGCAGCAGGTGATGGTACAACTACTGCAACTGTTCTTGCTCAAGCGATTGTTAATGAAGGTTTAAAAGCTGTTGCTGCTGGTATGAATCCAATGGATTTAAAACGTGGTATTGATAAAGCAGTTGTTGCAGCTGTTGAAGAGCTTAAAAAATTATCTGCACCATGCGCTGATTCTAAAGCCATTGCTCAAGTAGGTACAATTTCAGCTAACTCTGATGAAACTGTTGGTACTTTAATTGCTCAAGCAATGGAAAAAGTAGGTAAAGAAGGTGTTATTACAGTTGAAGATGGCACTGGTTTACAAGATGAGCTTGATGTTGTTGAGGGTATGCAGTTTGATCGTGGTTACCTATCACCATACTTTATCAATAAACCTGAAACTGCAACTGTTGAATTAGATAGCCCATATATTTTATTAGCCGATAAAAAAATCTCTAACATCCGCGAATTATTACCAGTGCTTGAAGCTGTAGCTAAAGCAGGTAAATCTTTATTGATTATCGCAGAAGATGTTGAAGGCGAAGCACTTGCAACATTAGTTGTGAATACTATGCGTGGCATTGTTAAAGTTGCAGCTGTTAAAGCTCCTGGCTTTGGTGATCGTCGTAAAGCAATGTTACAAGATATTGCAATCTTAACTGCGGGTACTGTAATTTCAGAAGAAATTGGTTTAGAACTTGAAAAAACAACTCTTGAAGATTTAGGTCAAGCAAAACGTGTTGTAATCAATAAAGACAACACAACTATCATTGATGGTGTTGGTGAGGAGTCATTAATTAATGCTCGCGTTGAACAAATTCGTAAACAAATCGAAGAATCAACTTCTGACTATGATAAAGAAAAACTTCAAGAACGCGTTGCGAAACTTGCTGGCGGTGTTGCTGTAATTAAAGTTGGTGCGGCAACTGAAGTTGAAATGAAAGAGAAAAAAGCTCGTGTTGAAGACGCATTACATGCAACTCGTGCAGCTGTTGAAGAAGGTGTTGTAGCCGGTGGTGGTGTTGCTCTTGTCCGTGCCGCAACTACTATTTCAGAACTTAAGGGGGCAAACGAAGATCAAAACGTTGGTATCAAAGTTGCACTTCGTGCGATGGAAGCTCCATTACGTCAAATCGTGACTAACTGTGGTGAAGAAGCATCTGTTGTTGTTAATGCCGTTAAAGGTGGTAAAGGTAACTATGGTTACAATGCCGCAACTGAAGAATATGGTGATATGATTGCAATGGGTATTTTAGATCCAACTAAAGTGACACGTAGTGCATTACAATATGCTGCTTCAGTTGCCGGCCTTATGATTACAACTGAATGTATGGTAACTGATTTACCTAAAGATGATAAGGCTGACTTAGGTGCCGCTGGTGGTATGGGTGGCATGGGTGGTATGGGCGGAATGATGTAATTCTTTTCGTCAGTACGAAATAAGCTTATCAATACAAACCACTCGTTTATGCGAGTGGTTTTTTTATGAATTTTTTCTTTAGTTATATATTCTCTTTATAAAATAACTGCAAAATAAAAATACCAATAATAATTTAAATTTTTAATTGATTAAATAAAGTATAGATAATAATCTGTTATACCAGCAAAAAGCTTGCTCTATACTTGATGATTATCATTTATTTTTTAATTTTCTGATTTTGTATGACTGTTTTACTTGTCAAAATCAGATGTTAAATAGATAATAACATTATGAAAAGATGAAATTTATCTTTTCTATAAGATCAAATTATTGTTCCAAACTTTATTTTTTTATTTAAAATAGAATTTAAAGTAATTAAATAATAAGTGAATATAGAAATAAGCAATTAAGGAAAGAAATAATGGGTGTAGCTCCAAGAAAAAAATTAGCCAATACAGAAGAAAAAGACTATTCGGTTAGACAACGTGAAAAAAAAGCAAAAGTAGAAACTCCACTTGCTAATATTCAAGAAAATACTTTTTTTAAAGTTATTTTTTCAGATAGTCTTTCACTGGAACAAAAAGTAGAAGAAGTTACTAATATTTTAGAATTTTCTGACAATAAGGAAATTGATCGGGCAAAAATTCAAGAATTTGATACATTTAAAGAATATCTTCAATCAATTTCTGAAGAGATGTCTAAACAACGTATTGAGATGACTGATACCGAAGTATTTGCTGAATTACAACGAGTGTATGCTGATTTTAATAATGATCTTAATGATTTTATCGAAAAAATAAAACCACTTACCGAACTCACCGATGCTTTATATAACTTACGCCAAAATGGTGAAACCCGAAATGCATTAGCTCAAATTAAAGCCGATCAAGAATGGGACGAAGAAAAAGTAACGCAAAAAGCAAATGTGCAAAGTGAAATTATTAATATTGAAAAACAAATATCTGAATTAAAAAAAGAAATAGAGTTATTACAACAGGATAAAAAGTTTTTTGGCCTAGGGAAAATTAAAGCCGCATCAAAAGCTAAAATTGTGACTAATGAAGAAAAAATAGCTAAATTAAATCAACAAATAAAAAACAAAAATAAAGAATTAGATGATATTCAGATAGAAATAACAAAGCGTCACGAGCAACGCTCTGAATCAATCGATGTTGAAAAATTAAAAGAGTTGCTAAATTTAACTTCAGAACAGCATACATTACGTCAAGCTGATATGGTTGAATCGGCATTAAAATTTGTGAATCAAGGTAAAGAGCGTTTTGGTGCAATTCGTAATCATCTTGAAAAAATGGTTAAACAGATTGAAGGACTTAGTGACAATAATGGCAATATGATACAAATTTATGCCATTATGAACGAAGCGACCAAAAAAGTAGAGAAAGTCCATCGTGAACGTAGACAAGAGCTTGAGAGTAAAGATGTTGGTGATAATTTGTTAGAGTCAATGAAGCTTGATGAAACACGCCGTAATTTGGATGAACACATTGATACTGTATCCACAGCAACTGTTGATACTATGCAAACCTATGGTGAATTAACAACTGAAGCTATTAAAATTCGTAATATGCAAGCAGCAACCAAAAAACAAGTTGAAAGTGCAAGAGCAATGCATTCAAGAGGCATCGCATCGGTTGCTTCACAACTCAGTGTTGTTGTAACAGCAGTTAACTCAGCTGCAATTAATGAAGCACAATCAATGGCCGGTAATACTTTAGCCGAAATGACTCGAGTAACAAATGACATTGCTAAAAATGAAGCTATTCGAATTGCAACTGGTCGTGATGAAATTAATAATGATTTAGAAGCCATGCTACAAAATTTAGCGGAATTTGGTGATACCCAAAAAGAAGCGACTGAAATCACCCGTGCGGCACTAGAAACAATGCGAGCAAATTTGGAAGAAATTGAAAAAATGTCCAAAGATGTTCAAAGTGATACACGAGAATTTATTGCGGTGACAGGTGATGTTTTATCAGAAAAATCTGAAACCAAAAAAGATAGCTCACATACTACTTCACCCTTTAAACTATAACAAAGGAATGCACAATGTATTTAGTTAGAGGGCGTGAATATTTAGCGCAATACCCTAATTTTACTTTAGTAGGAAGGGAACATGATTTAGAGAGAATATCGTCTATTCTCATACGAAAATCATCAAATTCTCTTTTGTTGACAGGGCCTGCAGGTGTAGGTGTTTCAATGCTTAGTCTTGGTTTACAGGCGGCTAAAAATAACCCAGATACACCATTTGATTTGATTGTAAAAAAATTATTTTGGTTAAATTGTGATGCTCTTTTTTCTAGCGGTGATAGTACTAAGATAAATAATGAGTTTCAAAGTATTTTAAAAAAGCTAATGCAAACTCCTGAGTCAGTGCTGATTATTACTGATACGGCTAATTTTTTAGAAGCAGCACATAATACAGGTAATGCTCATTTTATTAATGCTCTAAATAACGCCGATAAATCAAATAATTTTCAAGTTATCCTCGAAGTTCGTGATGATAAACTTAGTAGTGTGCTAAAGGCTAGCACGAATATGCCTGAACTTTACACACTTTACGATGTCAAAGAACCTACTGGGGATAATTTAAATTCCATTGTTACTACTGTTGCAAAGGAGTTATCTGGATACCACAAAATTGAAGTGGATCAAGATGCTATTGATGAAGCGATACATTTAACCTGTAAATATCGTGATAGTTTAGGTTTAGGTGGGGCACAGCCTCAACGTGCTATTTCATTACTTGATCGTGCGCTTGCTAGTTATCGTCAACTTACACATAAACAGCATCCAAAAATTGCTGAGTTACTGGGTAAGATCGAAAAAAGTACCAGTGAAACAGAACAATATGATTTGCGGCAGCAGCTTGAACAATGGCAGCAAGATTGGCAGAATTTAAAGTCTGAAATTAGTAAAACATATCAATATCAACGTGATGCTGAAACGTTACGCTTCAAACTGCAAGATGAAATCACTCAGTTACAAGAAGAAGAGGACAATAATAAAAATTCAGAATCAGTTGCTATAAAGACATTCGCGCAATTAACGGCTGGAGGATTTGACTCTCCAGCAGTCGCTAAATTAAAGGAAAAAATTCGACAAATTGATGCTGAAATTGCACAAAATAATGAACAACATCAAAAATTGGTGATGCTAGCCAATAAAGATTTGCGATTAAATCGCCAAGAAGTGATTGCTGAATTTAGCAAAGTTTCAGGTATATCAGCAAACAAATTAGATGAGAATGAAGTTGAAAACTTGATTAATTTGGAGGCAAATTTATTATCGCGAATTTTTGGTCAAGATAACATTGTTAAACATGTCGCCAATTCGGTAAAGGTGGCTAAAGTTGACACGCTTGAAGAATCAGGCCCTGCAATGTCTTACCTATTTTTAGGTCCATCTGGTGTAGGTAAAACTGAAATGGCCAAAGCTTTAGCGGAATATGTTTATGGTGACGAAAAATCGTTGGTTCGTTTTGATATGTCAGAATACATGGAAAAACATGCTGTTGCTAAATTAATTGGTGCACCTCCGGGATATGAAGGATTTGAAGCAGGTGGAATTTTAACAAACTCAGTTAGAACAAAACCGGTTGGAATCTATTTATTTGATGAGATTGAAAAAGCACATCCTGATGTCTTTAATATCTTTTTACAGATCTTATCGGACGGACGATTAACCGATAATGTAGGTCGAACTGTCGATTTTTCTGATATCATGATTATTATGACCTCAAATATTGGACAATCTTACTATTTGGATCCTAATCTTTCTGATGAGGCTGCATGTGAATTAGCGACAAATGAACTGAATAATACTTATCGTTCAGAACTGCTTAATCGTTTTAATGGACGAGAAAATATTCTTCATTTTAAACGTCTACCAATGGAAGTTATTGAACGGATTATTCGTCGAGAAATTGACAAATTAAATCAATCATATAGTCATCGTGGCTACACTATCGAAATAAAAGATTCTTGTATCAGTACATTCTGTCACGATCATTATGATATCATTCGTGGTGCCCGAGGATTGCCGGGTTATATAAAAACCAATGTTAGGCCATTTATTGTTAATCATATTTTGCAGAATCCTCATGATCAAGGAGTGTTTAAAGCAATTTATAACCAGCAGACACATAGTTTTGATATGGAATTTTACAAAAATTAAAGGAAGATAAGATAGAGTTAGTTTTCTGTAACCTTTATTAAGGAAAGTGATTGGTTTCGGACGTTATTTAAATTTGGATAAAATATATCAATCAATAAAACGTTCGAAACCTAACAGTATAAAAAGTATTTTTATTTGAAATATTAAACTGAAAGATGTTGATAAAGAGTTATTACTCCAATAGAAATAAGTACTAACCCGCCCAAAAGCTCAGCCCGTTTACCAATTAAACAACCAATTTTATTACCTAATAATAACCCAATAGTAACCATTGTACAGGTAGCGAGTCCAATCATTGATGCAGCAAAAAAGATATTAACACTTGCTAATGCTAAGCCAACACCAACGGCAAATGCATCTATACTGGTTGAAATTGCTGTGAAAATTAGCATTAGAAAAGATTTTTTTGATGATGTTAATTCATCTTCTTGGCAATTTCCATCTGATTGTTTCTGGCTGTTATATATCATATTAATGCCTAAAAATAGCATGACAGCAAATACAACCCAATGATCCCATTGTTCAATATATTGCAATGCAATATAACCAACTAACCAGCCAAGCAATGGGGTAATAGCCTCAACAACACCAAATAGAATACCAATTTTGAATGCGCCTAAAATTGGTGTTGATTTAAGTGAAATCCCACGACAAACGGCGACAGCAAAGGCGTCGGTTGACATTGCTAGTGCTAATAATAAAATAGCCCAAAAATTCATGACATATACTCTTGCTTATAATTATTAAAAATTTATTACTATTATAATAATGGGTGATGATTTATTTATTTGTTACTGAAAATAGATAATTTGCTATTTTTTTATCACCTTTATTTTTATAAAGTTCAGCTGTTTTTATAACGTTGTCTCGACGATTAGCATCATATTGAAAAAGTTGCTTAAACATTAAGTCAGCTATTTTTTTATCATTATTTTGGATTGCACAATAACCATATTGTTCATAAGCATCAGCTTTCCAACGATGACGATCGAACTCAATACTCTGTTCAAATTGTTTTTTTGCTTCTTGATAACGATCTCGACCACATAAAAAAGAACCATAATGGACATGATATAATCCATTACCTGGTTGCATTAGAGTAATACGTTTGTAAATCATCTCGGCTTCGTTGTATTCACCAACATGTTGATCAAACATTGCCATGGCTAACATAACTTGGGGATTATTTGGAGAGTATTGTGCAGCTAATTTTAGATTATAATGCGCTATTTTGATATTTTCTTCTGACTCATTTGCTTTAGCAAGATATCCTAATCCAAGTCGCATTCTAGCCAAAGCTGCTTTTTCTGGATCAAATTCATTGTTGTCTTTCATTTGGCAACCCGCTAGTACTATCATCAAAAAATAGCTAGTTATAACTAACAATTTCTTCATCTACCTCTCCTTTTTATAAAGATTTATCCTTATGCTGTTTGCTTAACAAGGTTCTGCTTTTTATAAAGAGTCCTTTTAGTGCGGTCAACAACTTCTCCAGCTAACTGGCCACATGCAGCATCGATATCATCCCCCCGTGTTTTACGAACTATTACGGTAAATCCATATCCCATTAATGTTTTCATGAAGCGATCAATTCGTGTATTTGAACATCTTGAATAAGGCGCACCAGGGAACGGATTCCAAGGAATTAAATTAATTTTGCTAGGTACATTTTTTAGGAATTGAGCAAGCTCATGAGCATGTTCAACGCCATCGTTAATTTGATTAAGTAATACATATTCAATAGTTACTTTTCCGTGATTTGCGTTTGAAGATGAAAGATAACGCAGAATTGAATCACGCAGCATAGACATATTGTATTTTAGGTTAATTGGCATAATTTCACTACGAATAGTATCATTAGGTGCATGAAGTGATATCGCTAGCGCCACATCAATCATACCGGCTAGCTTATCTAAAGCGGGAACAACTCCTGATGTCGATAGTGTTACACGCCTTTTGGATAAACCATAGCCAAAATCATCTAACATAATTTCCATAGCTGGTGCAACATTAGATAAATTAAGTAGCGGTTCACCCATACCCATCATAACTACATTAGTAATGGGCCTATCTGCTAATTTTCCGGTGACACCAATTGCATTTGATGCACGCCATACTTGGCCAATAATTTCAGAAACGGTTAAATTACGATTAAATCCTTGTTGGGCTGTAGAACAAAATTTACACTCTAATGCGCAACCAACTTGAGATGAAACACATAATGTTGCACGATCACGTTCAGGAATATAAACAGACTCAATCAGTTGGTTATTACCAACATCAAGTGCCCATTTTATTGTGCCATCAGAAGAACGCTGTTCTATGGCAATCTTCGGAGCTTTAATTTCTGCTAAAGTCTTTAGTTGTTCACGTAGTTTTTTATTGATATCGGTCATTTGATCAAAATTATCTACACCAAAATGATAGATCCATTTCATTACTTGATCAGCTCGAAACGGTTTTTCACCAAGTGATATAAAAAACTCTCTTAATTGTTGGCGTGTGAAGTTTAGTAAATTTATTCTTTCGTTTATGGAATTAGTTGTATTAAGATTCATTGTATTGGCAGCGTCTAAACAATTTTGAGACGTATTAGATGTAGATGTTGTTAACATAAGGCCTCGTTTTTACACATTATGGCTATTTCTTTTTTTAGGAAAAGGATTATACTGTTTTTAACTTAATCTGGCTATATAGAATATTGGCAATGCTTGAAAGATGAAGAAATCAACAATGTTAGAAAAAATAGGTGGTTTGACTTTAAAATTATCTTTACTTCTATTTCCTACTTTTACCATGGCACAACAGATCACATTAAATAAACTGATTGGACAGTTTGACGAAAAAAAAGATAATGATTTTATTGCGTTAGACTCAACTATACTACCTGTTAATAAAAAAGGAATGTATCTACAAAAAGAACCAACCGAACAACTTATAAAAGCCTACAATGACTTTAAAAAAGTTCATCCAGATATTCCTTTTATCATAGTAAGTGCAACGCGAAATTATACTTACCAAAACGGTATTTGGCAACGGAAATGGGATGCTTTATCAGCTAAAATAAATGACCCAGAAAAAATTGCTGAAGAAATTCTAAAATTTTCGTCTATGCCTGGCACATCAAGGCATCATTGGGGGACAGATATTGATATTACCAGCGTTTCATCAACATATTTTAAGGATGATAAAAAAGGTATTATTCTATATAAATGGCTTCAAAAAAATCTGCCTAAATATGGATTTTGCCAAGCTTTTAATGAAGGACGCAAAGGAGGATATCAACCTGAAGAATGGCACTGGTCATATAGACCTATTGCTAGTCAATATATTGACCAATACAAAACTGTATTGGAAAGAGATCCAGAAGTTATCATGAAAGCTTTAAGTTTCATAGGACACGATAAAATCAAGCTAGAAAGTCTAGTTAAAGAGTATGTATTAACTGTGAATGCTGATTGTTATTAATATATTTTTATTATTAATGTTTTCTCCAATAAGGCAAACATATTGTTACAATAAGGCCCCCACCATCACGGTTAGATGCTTGGATAGTACCGTTATGCATAATGACGGTCTTTCTAGCAATAGCCAGTCCTAGGCCATAACCTTTACCTAATTGTGGAGATTGAATACGGACAAAGGGTTCAAAAATACTTGATAACTTGTTTTCTTCAACTCCAGGACCTCGATCTTTAACTTCAATTTGTAAATACTTACCAGTTTCTTTTAATGAAACTTCTACGGCTTGCTTAGCTTTTGAAAAACGAATAGCATTGCGAATAATGTTTTCAATAGCACGACGTATTTGTTCTGAATTACCTTTAACAATTGGATGAGTAATAGATGATAAAGTAAAATGTACTTCAATTAACTGGTGATTAGCTTCATAATTAGCATCATTGATTACTACACTTATTAAGTCTTTTAAATCAAAATATTCATCAGTGCGATTATTCATTTCAGCACGAGAATAATTTAGAATTTCGCCAATTAACTGATCTAAACGTTCTGACTCTAACTCTATTCTAGCTAAAGATGTATCAATATTTTGTTTATTTTGTTGAGCAAGTCCAATTGCTAGTTGCAATCGAGCAAGTGGAGTTCTAAGCTCATGGGAAACATCATGAAGGAGAGACTGACGATCAGAAAGTAATATATTAAGTTGCTCAACCATCATATCAAAATCTTTACCTAATTCACTAAGTTCGTCACGCCTAGGTTTTAGTTTATTGAATAATCTAACAGAAAGATCTCCCTGAGATACCTTGAAAAAACCTTGCCTTAATAACCTCATCGGTCTAGTTAAATTCCATGCTAGAAAAAGGCTAAAAACAAGTCCAACACATATGCCCATTAATACAATGGGCAAGGGCATGTTGAACAATGCCTTTTTAACATGATCCTCTTTATCCTCTTTAAATGAAACAGAATAAAGAGTTCCGTCAGGAGCGACGGTCATGCGTTGATAAGCATATGTAGGTGTTTCTAATTCATCGGTTAAAATATTAACTTGATCATTCAGTGGAGAAACTAATTTTATTGACAGTAACGTTCTTTCTCGCTCAGGTAAATGTGCTATAAAATTAAGTGTTTCATCTTCACCAGCTACATGTAATAACTGGGCAATCATATCGACTTTCGTCGGCATATGATTGAGAAATCTTTGATTTTTATTTTCTACATAAATAGAAAATGCAATCCAAGTCAATTGGAAGGTAAGATAAAAGATTACCCCAAACGTGATAAGTATTTTCCAGAATAATCGATGATTCATGTCAAGCCTATTTGTTTGTTAACGAATACGGTAACCGACGGCTCTAATCGTCTCTATTGTCACATCATTTTGTGCAACTTGATGTAATTTTTGGCGAATATTGCTGATATGGACATCAACACTACGATCATAAAGTTCTCTTGCTCGACCAAGTCCAATTTCAGATAATTCTTCTTTAGTTACCACTCGTTCGCTATGCTTCACTAATAGAACTAATAAATTAAACTCGGTTGATGTCAAATCAATCACTTGTCCATTCCACGTACAAAGCCGTTGAGGTAGATCTAACATTAAACCATTAAAATGGTATTTTTTATCATCAACCATTTCGACCGAACGCTCATCAAAACGTCGTAAAACTGCACGTAATCTTGCTAATAATTCACGCGGATAACATGGTTTTGGAATGTAATCATCAGCACCTAATTCCAAACCCAAAACGCGATCAATATTATCACCCTTAGCAGTTAACATAATAACAGGCATATTACATTGTTGACGGATGCTTTTCAGGACATCAATACCATTAATATCTGGTAACATCACGTCTAAGATTGCTGCACGATATTTACCTGATAGCGCTTCATCAATACCATCTTTACCTAAATAAACACTTTTGATATTAAAACCTTCATTAGTCAAATATTCGCTAAGCATTTGTGATAATTCAATATCATCATCTATTAATAAAATATTTATCATAATCGCAATCGCCATTGTTATCTAATTATAGGTTTTTACATTATTGCAATAATAAAAAAAAAGTCAGGTTCTTTTACTAAAATATTACATATTTTAAACTATTCCTGATTATTTAATTCACTATTAAATAATGTAAAAAGGTTTAAGACATAACTATATGTATTAATATATTTTTTCACAATAACCACCATAACCATTATGCTACTTTCTAATGGTTATAAGTAGGTATTATTCAAATCTTAATTAAGATAGACTAAAATAGTCAGTTTACTTAACACTAAATGTTCCATCATTTAACATTACTAAAGTTAATATGGAGATAAAAAATAGAACAACAAGTAATCTGGCAACAATTAATTCAATTGGTAAAACATGATGTTTTACCTGCAGTTGGTTGTACAGAGCCCATATCTTTAGCTTTGGTTGCAGCTATTGCGATGCAACATAGTAGCAACAAACATTGAAAAAATTGATGCTTATGTTTCGCCTAATTTAATAAAAAATGGTAAGGTGGTAACTGTGCCAGGTACTGGTATGGTTGGATTACCTGTTGCTGCTGCCATTGGCGCAATCGGTGGTTGGGTATTATGAGCCTATTGATATGGCTATTTGTAGTATGATTCGTGATTTATCTGGTATTATTTGTGATGGTGCTTCAAGCAGTTGCGTAATGAAAGTATCAACTTCAGTGTCTTCTGGATTTAAAGCAGTATTAATGGCATTAAGCCAAATTAGAGTGATAGATAAAGAAGGAAGGAATTGTTTTTTGATAGCGTGGAAACATCAATCAATAATCTTGGTACCATTGTAGTCAAAGCATGAATATTTGCTTTATGATAAAATATTAGGCTTTTAGCGATTTTAATATAAGCAATCAGCATATTTTTAAAAAAATTACTGGACAATGTTATTTTTTATGCGTAATATTTCGTCCTGATTCTATGGTGGCTATAGCTCAGTTGGTAGAGCCCTGGATTGTGATTCCAGTTGTCGTGGGTTCGAATCCCATTAGCCACCCCATTTTATTAAATAGAAAAGCTAACGGCGAGTAGCGCAGCTTGGTAGCGCAACTGGTTTGGGACCAGTGGGTCGGAGGTTCGAATCCTCTCTCGCCGACCATTTTTAAATAAAAAGCTCGTTCATTTAGTTGAGATTTTTTGTTTCAAAATAGACTATTTTTTCATCTGTTTGTTCCAATATGCACAACGAAGTGATCCAACTAAGAAGAAAGTGTTGAGAACATATAACTTATTATAAATAAGTTGACTAATAATCCAATTATTTCAAAAAATAAAATACTGATTATTAATCATTGTGTTATGATAATTTGTTTTTCCGTTCGTTATTGTGGTTGTTTTGTCTTTTTAATATATAACGGCATGTTATTATATTCCTACCTACAAAAATTATTCTTATCTTACTTGTTTTATGGTGATATTTTGTTTTAATAGATAAAAATATCTCTTTATATAACCTCTATTTATTGGGAATAAATTATGAAAAATGTTGGTTTTGTAGGATGGCGTGGAATGGTGGGTTCTGTTCTTATGCAACGTATGGTTGAAGAGCATGATTTTGATTATATCAATCCTGTATTCTTTTCTACTTCTCAAGCAGGTCAAGCAGCTCCTATCTTCGGTGGTAAAACAGGTACATTACAAAGTGCAGATAATATTGATGCATTAAGGGCATTAGATATTGTTGTGACTTGCCAAGGTGGTGATTATACCTCAAAGATTTACGCAAAATTACGTGCAACAGGTTGGCAGGGTTATTGGATTGATGCAGCTTCAACGTTACGCATGGAAGATGATGCAATTATTGTTCTTGATCCTGTAAACAAAGCTAATATTCATGCTGCTTTAAATAGAGGTATTAAAACTTTTGTAGGCGGTAATTGTACGGTTAGTTTGATGTTAATGTCATTAGGTGGGTTATTTGCTGAAAATCTTATAGATTGGGTTTCTGTTTCGACTTATCAAGCGGCATCTGGTGGTGGTGCTCGCCATATGCGTGAGCTATTAACTCAAATGGGTATGCTAAATGCCGAAGTAGCAAAAGAGTTACAAGATCCGCATTCCTCTATTTTGGATATTGAGCGTAAAGTGACACAAAAAATGCGTGATGGTAGTTTACCTACTGATAATTTCGGTGTGCCATTAGCAGGAAGTTTAATTCCTTGGATCGATAAAGCGCTAGATAATGGACAAAGTAAAGAAGAGTGGAAAGGGCAAGCCGAAACCAATAAAATTTTGGGAACAAGTCAGATTATTCCTGTTGATGGACTTTGTGTTCGTATTGGAGCTTTGCGTTGTCATAGTCAATCGTTTACGATTAAATTGAAAAAAGATATTAGTGTGCCAGAAATTGAAAAGCTTCTTGCTGCACACAATGATTGGGTAAAAGTCGTGCCGAATGATCGTGATGTTTCGATGCGTGAACTTACCCCAGCAGCAGTAACAGGCACTTTAACAACACCTGTTGGGCGCTTACGTAAATTGAATATGGGCAAAGATTACCTTTCTGCTTTTACGGTTGGTGACCAATTATTATGGGGTGCGGCTGAACCATTACGTAGAATGTTACGCATTTTAGCCTAATTAGAAATAAAATAGAAAAACCCGATTTATCGGGTTTTTTCAGATTGATGACAAACCTCGATATAATTCGGGGTTTATTTTTTTATTTAAACCATAAACAGGATTTTTAATTTGGATTTTATTAAATAAATTAAAAAATGGCCTAAAAAAATGTAACAAAAATAGCTTTATCGCTATTTTCTTGATATTTTGAGCCGTTGCGGCCAATAAACACTGCATTTGAACCTGTGCTCTTCCCCTAAATCTTGCATAGCGATGTCCGTGGTGTTGTTTAGCATCAGCAAAACTGCGCTCTACGGTCTCTTTTCGCCGAGCATAGACTTTTTTACCCCACTGACTTAAACGAATCTCATTGGCTTTCTCTTTATATGCTTCCCAGATATGGCGTGTGATGACTTTCTGTGTATTTTTACTCTGTGTACACTGTGACAATAACGGATAGACTTTGCAGGTTGCTGCATCAGAATGATAATGACGATAACCTTCTCTGCTGGTAGTTTTATATATTAATGATTTCCCGTTTGGGCAAGTATAAGTATCGGTTTGACTATTATAGATAAACTGCTTTTTTCTGATAGGATTCGCACCATGACTGGCACGGCGATAACCCAACACCGGATATATCTGCTCTGCCAGTAGTAAATGGCAAATGGGCGCTGTAAAATAGCCTGCATCAAGACCCACACCAACCGGATTAAAGCCAAATCGCTCTAACTGGCGTTTTAATCGAGCCATATAAGGCTGAGAATCATGGACATTTCCCGCTGTAACATAGGTATCGGTAATTAAATTATGTTTGCCATCAACCGTTCGATGATCTAAGTAGAAGAACCCTTTAGGCTTACCTTCCCGATGCATAAAGCCACTATCCGGATCGGTAGTACTGACTTTGACATCCTTATATTTCTCTACCGTCGATGGCTTTAAGGCTTTTTTCCGTTTAATTCTCTTTCTTCGTTGATGGCTTGATTAAGCGCATCAACATATTGACTGGGCTCAACAATACGCTGCTCATTACGTGCCTTGCCTTTATTGGCATTTGCTTTTAGGTGAGTACTGTCCGTATATAAAACCCGACCACTTATCAACCCTTTGGCAATGGCTTGCTCAACAATATTATCAAAAATCTGTTGATAGATTTCACTGTCATTAAACCGACGGCGACAATTTTGGCTGAGTGTTGAGGCGTCAATCACTTTTTCGGTTAATCCCATTCCCAGAAACCAACGGTAAGCTAAATTGACCTGAATTTCCTGAACCAGACGACGCTCACTGGGAATACCAAAAAGATACCCCAATAGCATAATTTTAAACAGTCTGACCGGATCTTCTGCCGGACGACCGTTATTAGGGCAATAAAGTGGTGCTACCGCTTCTCGAATAAATTCAAAATCAATGACTTTAGCTATTTTACGAACAAGGTGATTTTGAGGGACAAGCGCATCTAACGAGGTTTGCTCTATTTTTTCGGGTGTCGCTGGCGTTAGTTTTTTTAGCATAGAAGAATTCCTCTTATCATGGACTCTTCTCTATTAGATCAAAAAACTCGCCAAAAAGCGAGTTCTTTGTCATCAATCTGGAAAAACCCGATTTATCGGGTTTTTTATAACAATAGATTATGGTTCTTTTTCATTCAATAACGTCACTAATAGTGATCCATTAAATAAAGCTTGCTGCACTAATGCAAATGCGCCAATTGCTGAGCTGTCGTTAAGGGAAGAACAAGTGATAGTTAGGTTTTTCCGTAATCCCTCTAAGCTTTGAGCATTTAATGCACTATTAACAGCAGTTAATAGTATTTCGGGCGACTTGGTAAGTTCTCCTGCTAACACAATTCGCTGTGGGTTAAAGATGTTAACCATAATTGCAACTGCTCTACCAAGATTTTCACCTGCATCCTTAACTAACTTAGTAGCTAGTTCATCGCCTTGATTAGCATACTGACAGATATGATATATATCACAGTGTTCTAATGTTAACTTCGATATATAACCTTGCTCAATCATCTGTTTAGCTCGGTATTCAATTGCTTTATTTACAACTCGGTTTTCCAAGCAACCGAAGTTACCACAATGGCAACGTTCACCTAATGTATCTACTTGAATGTGCCCAACTTCACAAGCGCTTTGATTGTGGTTAGTAAGCAACTGTTGATTAACGATAACACCAGAGCCTACCCCGCGATGTACTCGGATTAAAATAGAATCATCAACATGTTGTGTTGAACCAAAATAACTTTCGGCTAATGCTAGACTTTGAATATCATTTCCTAGAAAAATAGATACATTGAATTCCTTTTGTAGTATCTCACCTAAAGCCCACTCTTTTACTTGAATATGTGGAGTGTATCGGACAATGCCATTAACTGAGTCAATCAAGCCTGGGAGTACAATAGATATTGCAACTAAATATTTTATTTTTTTGCTGTTTACCTGAATAAATTCTTTAATCAATGCAATTAGATATTCTTGAACTTGTTGTTGAGTAAAATTGATAAGTGAGCATCTTTTTGATGTAAGGCATTTAGCCCCTAAATCAAAAAGCTCTATTGTGACGTGGGATCGACTTAATTGTACGGCAATTGCTTGGTAATGTCCAAACTTAGCTTCGATTGAAACTGCAGGTCGTCCCCCCGTTGATTGTTGTGCATCAACTTCTTTAATTAATTTTTTTTTAAGAAGTTGACGGGTTATTTTGGTAATGCTTGCAGGAGCTAATTGGCTGATTTCGGCCAATTGAATACGAGAAACAGGTGCTTGCTGAACAATCAAACGGTAAATCATTGCATAATTTAGCTGTTTGATTAATTCAGCGTTGCCAACTAAGTTCAGATAATTAAATTTCATATATTACTCAATATTTTTCATTAACTATCTGATATTCTAGCGACTCACTTCTCCATTAACAACAGTTTTAATTATTGTAAAGTCACGATTAAATACAACAAGGTTTGCAATTTTACCCTCACTAATACTACCAAGATCTTTATCCACACCGATTGCTTTGGCAGGATATAGCGTTGCCATTCTTAACGCTTCATCTAGTGCAATACCGACATATTCAACTGTGTTTTTTACGGCTTCAATCATGGTTAATGATGAACCACCCAATGTGCCATTTTCATCAACACAGCGACCATCTTTATAATAAATGGTTTTACCTGCAAATACTCCCGACTCTAAATTAGAAGCGGCAAGTAGCATAGCGTCAGTAACTAAAATTAAATGATCTTGTTTTATTTTGTGACTATTGCGAATATTTGCCCAACTAACATGTTGACCATCAGCAATGATACCAACATAAACTTCTGGTTCATCATAAATTGCGCCAACTACACCAGGCTCTCGCCCTGAAATATAAGGCATAGCATTAAATAGATGCGTTCCTAAACGAATGCCATCATTAAAGCCACGACGGCAGTCATCATAATGACCATTTGAATGACCAACCGAAACATGAATGCCTGCATTAACCAATTGCTTGATGAAATGGCTTTCAACTCTTTCTGGCGCTAAAGTAATGATTTTAATTACATCAGCATTTTCGCAAAGGAAATTAATCATTTCTTTTGACGGCTGTCGAATAATATTTTCGTCATGAATTCCTTTTTTTTCAGGGCTGATATAAGGTCCTTCAAGATGCAATCCAAGTGCTTGATTAGGATGCGTAGCTAAGTATTCACGCATCACTTCAACTGCCTTTATCATAAATTCATCAGTTGATGTAATTAATGTAGGCAAATAGCTAGTACAGCCAGAAATAAGATTTGTGGCCTGCATGGCTTCTAATGTTTCAACGCTCAGTGCATCAAACGTTTCATTAAATTGCACACCACCACAACCATTAACTTGGATATCAATAAATCCAGGTGCAACAAGTGCACCTTGTAAATTTTCAATTTTGATATCTGTAGGTAATTCGTTTTGTTTACAGACTTTTGTAATTTTATCTCCATCAATAATAACAGCGTGGTTATCAAGGATCTCATAGCCTGTATAAAAACGGCAATTTGTTAATGCATACATTGAATTATCCTTTATAAAACGGTCACTTTAAGATTATCAGCTTCCATTTGTTTAAAATATTTTAGTGTTTTCACTTTAAGATCATCAGTACTTGGTTCATCACAAACAATAATTGATGCAGGATGCATTTGTAGTGCAGTGACAGTCCAAAGGTGATTAACAGATCCTTCAACACCAGCTTGTAATGCTAAACTTTTGTTATGACCACAAACTAATAAAATAACTTCCTGTGCATCCATTAAAGTTGCAACACCAATGGTTAACGCATGTTTTGGTACTTGATTCACATCATTATCAAAAAAGCGAGAATTAGCAATGCGTGTATCTTCAGTTAATGTTTTGATGCGTGTACGTGAACAAAGTGAAGATCCTGGTTCATTAAAAGCGATATGTCCATCTTGACCTACCCCCCCAACAAAGATATTAATTTTGCCGTAAGCTTTGATCTTGGCTTCATATTGACGGCACTCTTGATCAATATCTGGCGCATTACCATTTAATATATGGATATTGTTTTTATCAATATCAATATGATTGAAAAAATTTTCGTACATAAATGTGTGGTAGCTTTGTGGATGCTCTTCTGGAATACCAACATATTCATCCATATTAAAGGTTACAACATGTTTAAAGCTGACGTTACCTGCTTTATATTGTTTAATCAATTGTTGATACATAACTAATGGTGAACTACCTGTTGGCAGCCCCAATAAAAATGGACGATCTGCGGTAGGTTTAAACTCATTAATTTTATTAACAATGCGCTGTGCAACCCAGGCACCGACTTCTTGTGCATTTTCTAAGGGAATAAGTCTCATGTGCTGTTACCTCTTGTGATATAATTAAAAACTTTTTTCTTGAAATAAAATATGTTGTCTTTATTTTACTATATTAAACTAATTAATCAAAAAAAATGGTGATTTAAATCACAAAAAGAGAATAATTAATTTGCGAAGTAAAATAAATAATATAGAGTGGAATAATAATACTTAATTATCATCACTTAAAGATGTAAAATTTTATTACTTTTTATTATATACCCCTAATAACTATATGAGGTTAAACTTATGGGAATTTTAGCTTATATGCAACGTATCGGGCGTTCATTGATGGTACCTGTGGCAGTTCTACCAGCTGCTGCAATACTACTAGGAATTGGATATTGGATCGATCCTAATGGTTGGGGGCAAAATAGTATTGTAGCCGCTTTTTTAATTAAATCTGGCGGAGCAATTATTGATAATATGCCAATACTTTTTGCTATTGGTGTGGCTTATGGTATGTCTAAAGATAAAGATGGTGCAGCCGCACTTGCTGGGTTAGTTGGCTTTTTAGTGGTTACAACTTTACTGTCTCCTAGTTCGATTGCACTATTTAGTGGTATTGATACAAAAGCAGAAAATTGGTTAGAAAAAGTTCCTGCTGCATACCAAAAAATAAATAACCAATTTATTGGTATTCTCGTTGGTATTATTTCAGCTGAACTTTACAATCGTTTTAGTCAAGTGGAATTACATAAAGCATTAGCATTTTTTAGTGGTAAAAGGCTAGTGCCTATTATCGTATCGATAGTTATGTTATTGGTTTCTGCTGTTTTATATTTTATCTGGCCATCTATTTATGATGCATTAGTTGCTTTTGGTAAATATATTAAAGATTTAGGTTCAGTGGGTGCTGGTATTTATGGGTTCTTCAATCGTCTATTAATTCCTGTTGGTTTACATCATGCACTTAATTCTGTTTTTTGGTTTGACGTTGCAGGTATTAATGATATTCCAACTTTTTTAGGTGGACAAAAGTCAATTGATGATGGATTAGCTACAATTGGTATTACGGGTCGTTACCAAGCTGGATTCTTCCCAATTATGATGTTTGGCTTACCAGGAGCTGCGTTAGCTATGTATCATACAGCAAAAAAAGGTAATAAGGATAAAACAGCTTCAATTATGTTAGCCGCTTCATTTGCTGCATTCTTTACTGGCGTTACTGAACCATTAGAATTTGCGTTTATGTTTGTTGCGCCATTACTTTATGTTTTACATGCTATTTTAGCTGGTATTTCACTTTATATTGCCGCAGCGATGCAATGGATTGCAGGATTTGGTTTTAGTGCTGGCTTAGTTGATATGTTACTTTCTAGTCGTAATCCACTTGCTGTACATTGGTATATGCTTATACTTCAGGGTTTAGTGTTCTTTGTTGTTTATTATGTTGCATTCCGCTTTGTTATTGTGAAATTTAATCTTAAAACACCAGGTCGTGAAGATGAAGTGGAAACAACCCAAAGTGAAACGAAAAAATCAACGCAAGGTAATACAGATACAACAAAAATTGCAGAGCAATATTTAGCAGTTGTTGGCGGTAAAGAAAACCTAACCAATATTGATTCTTGTATTACACGTTTGCGTTTAGGCGTTAATGATTCGGAGCTTATTGATGAACAAGCTGCTAAAGCCCTTGGTGCAATGGCAGTAATAAAATTAGGTAAAACAGGGGTACAAATTGTGGTTGGTCAGCAAGCAGAAAAGATTGCAGATCAAATGAAAAAGTTAGTTTAGTTAATTAAAATAAGAGTTAAATCAAATTAAACCATAATCTACTCCTATTTAAGTATAATGAAAAAATAGAGTGGATTATTTATTTGATTTAATCATATACAAAATACTATTAGCTTATTTATAAATACTAGAATGTATTTATAAATAATCAGAAAAATCAGATAAAATAAATAAAACAAATAGTCTTATTGAACGATTTTTATTTAGGTATAATGCCTATTATTGCAGTGTAATATGTTGTATTTTAGTCTAGAATTAGAATCGAAAAATTACATCTTGAAGAGTTAATAATTGAGTTAATAACTGATTATTAATGACTTTACTAGGAATATTATGAGGTATTTGAATTAGATTTCTCGATTTGAGTGAAGATTCACATACGTACACATCATCAATATCATAAAGCTCAAGCATATTAAAAGTTGCAATATAATCACGCATTAAAATTTTATGGGGTTGTTGTTCTGGTAATAAATGGAATACACCATCATCAATAAAAAAAACAGAAATGTGGTTAATGACTGATATGGCCAATGCTATATCAAGAGCTTCTCGGCCTTTGGCATTTCCGTGAGGTGGTGAGCTAATAATAATTGCTAATTTTTTCATTTCAGTATCTTAAGTTAAAACTGAATAGTTCGATCTGTTGTTGCAATTGATTCACTTAGTTCTCCAAGGCCCGTTAAATGAAAATAATCTGCGAGATTATTTTTAATAACGCCACGCCTCTGAGCGGCAGCAACACAAACAGTTAAAGTTAAAGGGTATGTTTTTGCTAATTCCTGCCATGCAGAGATTAAATCAAATTCATCATTAGCGGGATCAGTATAACTGTTGCCATTATAAACACCATCAGCATAAAAAAAGATATTTTTAATGGTATGGGGAGTCTGTGACAGTAAAACTTGTGCAAATTGATATGCACAATAAGCAGATTGGGTCCCATAAGCAGGACCCATAACAACAAGAGTATAACTCAATGAATCAATCAAGTTAGTTAACTTGTTGTTCTTGATTTTGAGCTGGCTCTTGATTTTTATCATTTTTATCCCCATCAATGCCAAGCAATTCAACTTCAAAAATTAAAGTTGATGCAGGTTGGATTCCAGCTTTACCTTCTTGACCTGGAAGACTTTGGTCACCATAAGCTAAATCAGGTGGTACAACAAGTTTGATTTTTCCACCAATTCCGATCAACTGAATTCCTTCTGTCCAACCTTTGATAACAGCATTTAGTGGAAATGTTGCTGGTTCACCTCGATCATAAGAACTATCGAATTTACGTCCGTCAGTTAGTGTTCCTGTATAATGAACAATAACTGTATCTTGAGTTGTTGGATGACGATCTGAACCTTCTTGAGTGATTTGATAAAGTAACCCTGATTTTGTTTGTTTTACTCCATCTTGTTTAGCAAATTCTGCACGGAATTTCTCACCAGATGCTGTATTTTCAGTTTTTTCTTTTTCAAAGCGCTCTTTGTTTTCTTTTTGGATTCTTTTACCAAATTCATCTAAGATGGTTTTCACTTCATCTTTTGAAAGTTGAGAGGCATCGCGGAAAGTTTCATTAAAGCCACTGATTAAATATTCTTGGTCTGGTTTAATTTCATTTTGTTCTAAATTTGACTTCATGTATGTTGCAAATGATGAACCTAATGCATATGCTTCCTTTTGTGCATCAGTTGAAATTGTTACTTTATTTGATGAATTTTTTTCATCACAACCAGCTAATGTTAATACAATTGCGCTGCTTACTAACGTCATTTTAATCAATGATTTCATTCTACTTCTCCAGATTATAAACTTTTTGGGTAATTATCTTAGTTATTATATCTGATTTGATATAAGATAATAAGGGTTTACAAATCATTTATTTTATAAATCTATAGTAATCCATAGATAATATATTAAGGAAAGCATCTTTTGCAATTTAAATCATCCTTGAGTGAAAGTGGTATCCTCAGTTATAATGTTAAAAATTTATAGTAATAATGTATAAGGATAGCTATTTTGACTACCGAACTTAATACCCTTGATGTTGAAGAAATCATCAGCCTGTTACCTCATCGTTATCCGTTTTTAATGGTTGATAGAGTTCTTAGTTACGAGAAAGGTAAAACACTAAAAGCGATAAAAAATGTTACTGTGAATGAGCCATTTTTTCAGGGGCACTTTCCAAATAAACCCATTTTTCCTGGTGTTTTGATTTTAGAAGCAATGGCCCAAGCGACAGGAATATTGGCTTTCAAAAGCATTGAAGAGCTATCACCAGGTCAACTTTATTATTTTGCTTCCATTGATAAAGCTCGTTTTAAACGTCCTGTTGTACCAGGAGATCAACTTATTCTAGATGTTGAATATATTAAAGAACGTCGTGGTATTGCATTATTCCATGGTGTTGCAACTGTCGATGGTAAGTTAGTTTGTGAAGCTGAAATGATGTGTGCCCGTAAATAATCGTTTTTTAGCATTTCCCCCCAAAACAGTATTAAGGAATAACTATGGCAATGGAGATACATCCAAGCACAGTGATTGAAAAGGGAGCAAAAATTGGCGATAACGTCAGAATTGGTCCGTTTTGCTTTATTGGTGAGAATGTTGAAATTGGTGACGGTACTTTTTTAAAATCACACGTTGTTATCAATGGTCACACAAAAATTGGTAAAGATAACCAAATCTATCAATTTGTTTCGATTGGTGAGGTAAACCAAGATTTAAAATATCGTGGAGAGCCAACACGCACTGAAATTGGTGATCGTAATATGATTCGTGAAAGCGTAACTATTCACCGTGGCACTATTCAAGGTGGTGAATTAACGCGAATTGGTAGTGATAATTTATTGATGATTAATGCACATGTTGCTCACGATTGTCATATTGGTGATCATTGTATTTTAGCAAATAATGCCACTTTAGGTGGGCATGTTCAATTAGATGATTATGTAATTATTGGCGGAATGACAGCCGTTCATCAATTTTGTGTGATCGGATCACATGTTATGGTTGGTGGTTGTTCAGGTGTTGCTCAGGATGTTCCACCTTATGTTATTGCCCAAGGTAATCATGCAACACCTCATGGCGTAAATTATGAAGGCTTAAAACGTAGAGGGTTTAGCAAAGATGCTTTGCAGGCGATTCGCAATAGTTATAAAATCCTTTATCGAAATGGCTTATCGTTTGAAGAGGCAAAAGTTGAAATTGAAACCATTGCCAAGCAACACTCTGAAATCCAATTGTTTATTGACTTTTTTGCCCGTTCAACGCGTGGCATCATCCGTTAATGGCTAATGAAACAGTAGTCATTGCATTAGTCGCAGGAGAAGCCTCGGGCGATATTCTTGGAGCAGGATTGATTCGTGCGCTAAAAAATTACCATTCTAATATTGAATTTGTAGGTATAGCGGGTCCGAAAATGCAAGCCGAAGGCTGTAAAGCTTGGTACGAAATGGATGAATTATCGGTCATGGGAATTGTTGAAGTATTGGGTCGATTACGCCGTATTTTATCTATTCGCCGAGATATCACTAAACGCCTAGTTAAACTCAAACCCGATATATTTATTGGTGTTGATGCTCCCGATTTTAATCTTTCCCTAGAAGGAAAATTAAAGCAAGCTGGCATTAAAACGATTCATTATGTTAGTCCATCTGTTTGGGCTTGGAAGCAAAAACGCGTTTTCAAAATTAAGCGTAATACTAATCTTATTTTAGCCTTTTTACCTTTTGAAAAAGTCTTTTATGATAAGTTTGATGTTCCTTGTCGCTTTATTGGGCATAAGATGGCGGATGATATTCCTTTAAATCCAGATCAAACAACTATGCGTCAACAATTAGGTGTTCCCTTAAATAGCCTTTGTTTATCATTATTACCAGGTAGCCGTCATGCTGAAGTGACATTATTATCAGCACCTTTTTTAAAAGCAGCAAAGCTATTGCGAGAGCGTTATCCTAATATACATATTCTAGTGCCTTTAGTTAATGCTAAAAGACAAAAAGAATTTGAACAAATCAAAGCTCAAGTTGCACCAGAACTTAAAATACAGTTACTACATGGTCAAGCCCGTGAAGCGATGATTGCAAGTAATGCAGCAATCTTAGCATCGGGGACTGTGGCATTAGAATGTATGTTAACTAAGTGTCCAATGGTAGTTGGGTACAAAATGAAAGCATTCACTTTTTGGTTAGCTAAAAAATTAATTAAAACGCCTTATGTGTCTTTACCTAATATTTTAGCCGGTAAAGAGATTGTACCTGAATTGTTGCAACAAGATTGCACACCAGAAAATATCGCCAACTGTATTATCCCTTTTTTAGAAGGGGATAATTCAGTATTGAAAGACACCTTTCTATCTTTGCATAAACAAATCCGTTGTAATGCTGATGAACAAGCTGCACAAGCTGTATTGGATGTTTTAAATAAATGATATCCTAATGATAATGTTAGAGGATTTACCTTGTTGTTAGAATTTACTTACCCCGATGCTACATTAATTGCTGGTGTCGACGAAGTTGGACGAGGTCCACTTTGTGGCGATGTTGTTACGGCTGCAGTTATTTTAGATCCTAACAAGCCCATTAAAGGCTTAACTGATTCTAAAAAACTAACCAAAAAAAAACGAGAACATCTATTTGATATTATCAAACAAGATGCTTTAGCTTGGAGTGTTGCAAGAGCATCTGTGGACGAAATTGATAAATTAAATATATTACATGCTTCCATGCTTGCTATGCAGCGAGCTGTATCTAAATTACCTATTAACCCCGATTTTGTATTAGTTGACGGCAATCGTTGCCCCGATTTTGGTATACAAACACAAGCTGTAGTTAAAGGCGATTTATTAGTGCCAGAAATCAGTGCTGCGTCTATTTTAGCTAAAGTTACACGCGATCGTGAAATGGTTGAGCTTGATAAATTATATCCACAGTATGGACTTGCTAAACACAAAGGTTATCCAACTAAAGCGCATTTAGCTGCAATAAAGGAACATGGTATTAATCATTTATACCGTAAAAGTTTTGGACCAGTTAAGAGTTTAATATTATTTTAATTCACCATTGTTTATCAAGCGTTGTCAGCAATTGTGAGTTAAAAATAGAAACTGGTAAAATGACCATTTCTTGATAAGGAATTTTGTTTCCATTTCACGGCAGACGATGAAAGATTAAAATCTTTGATGGTTTGTAATTGGCCAATTTTCAATTTAAGTGCCTTATCATAAATTATTTTCCAAACTAATTGCTTTAATTTAGCAATTTCGCTATTAGGGTCTGTTGATCTTTTGTGTTCATATATTAATCAATAATACATTGGTAGCCACATAAGTATAAATGCCAGCAATAACATGCAGGCATAATTGCTTTCTAATTTATCATATCTTTTTGATATTGAACGATACTGCTTAATTATGTCAAACGTATTTTTAATTAAATGGCGATATTTATACATATATCAATCCATGCTATTAACAGAAAGGTGGATTTTAGTTGAGTTTCCTCCATAGTTTTTTCCTATCTGTTCTTAATGCTGAGTTGGTGAATTTTGAGCTATGTTGATGCGCTCACATAATAGAATCATCGAGGAAAGCCCATTCGAGATTAGCTATACTTAATAATTTTTTGATAATATATTAATATGCCTTTTCTAGACCATAAATTAAAACGTCTATAGACTGTATTCCATTAACCAAATATAGTTGATTAATTTCGCCAAGGAATACCCGTTCTCATTCGGAATCGTATTCCTTCAAATGTCATTATGCCATTTAAAAAATTACCATCAAAGATAACCTCCCCATTCATTATTACTCGTTAATGGCTATCTTACTTATAAAATTGATACTAGAATAGCAACTAGATTTATTAATAACGATCAGCGATAATCTTAACCCAATCTTACTAATAATTAGTGTTGTTATGTTTACCATTTATCATTCAAATCAAGTCGATTTACTCAAAACATTATTGAGTGAATTGATGCGCAGGCAACCATTAGAGGAGGTGTTTACACCTGATATAGTCATGGTGCAAAGCCAAGGTATGGCACAATGGTTGCAAATTGCGTTAGCGGATGAACTTGGTATCGTGGCTAATGTTGATTTTCTTTTTCCAACTCAGTTTATTTGGCAACTTTATCAAGTCTTGTTACCAGAGGCGCCAATTGAAAATAGCTTTAATGTTGAATCAATGAGTTGGCGTTTGTATTATTTGTTACCTCAAGTTATTAAACAACCTGAGTTTAGCGCGCTTAAACATTATCTTGATATTGATAAGCAAGATAAAAAACGGTATCAGCTTGCAACGCGTATTGCACGATTATTTGACCAATATTTAGTTTACCGTCCAGATTGGCTAGCAAAATGGGAGGCAAACCAGACTGTTGCCGAATTGAATCATCATTCTGATGAAACGTGGCAAGCGGAGTTGTGGCGAAAACTAATATCAATTAGCCAACCTTATCATCGCGCTAATATTTATCAACAAATGCTTGAAATGTTATTAAATAATAACTTTGAACGTTCACGTTTAGATGCATTACCTAACCGTATTTTTATTTTTGGTATTACTTCTCTTCCTCCTATTTATCTTTCGCTACTTTCAGCACTTGGCCAACATATTGATGTCCATTTAATGTTTAATAATCCGTGTAAATGGTATTGGGGCGATATTGCTGAAAAACAGTTGTCAGATATATTAAATACACCCGATAAAATACCCAATCCTCTGTTAACCTCATGGGGAAAACTTGGGCGTGATAATCTATTTTTGTTACAAGAATTTAATAATAAGCAAGATATTGAAGCGTTTGCCGATCAGGATCGTTCTTGTCTATTACATGCTATTCAGCAAGATATTTTAGAACTGTATCAAACCGATTTTGATAATAAAACTTTTGCCGTAACAGATAAGTCGATTTCGTTTCATGCCTGCCATAGTGAACAACGTGAAGTTGAGGTATTGTATGACTACCTGCTATCGGTTTTTGATGCAGATCCTACGCTGGAGTTGCGCGATTGCATAGTTATGGTATCAGATATTGATAAGTATGTTCCTTATATTCGAGCCGTCTTTGGTAATGCTGTTGAAAAGCGCTATTTACCTTTTACTATTTCAGATCAAAAAGCACGAAATATCGATCCTATCGTTCAAGGCTTTTTTGCCATTTTAAATTTTCCAAATAGTCGATTTAAAGCAGAAGAACTATTTAATTTACTTGAAATCCCTGCTATTGCCGAAAAATTCGCTATTAACGAATCTCAATTAACCTTGTTGCGAACTTGGATTGTTGAGTCAGGCATTCGTTTTGGACTTGATAGTGCACATAGTTGGTTATTTGGGCTTGAGCGGTTATTACTCGGTTACACGATGAACAGTGAACAAGGCGGTTGGCAACAAATATTACCTTATGAGGGTGCAACAGGTTTAGATGCCGAATTAATAGGCCAATTAGCCGAATTTATTAAAGTTGTAAGTAAGTGGTTTGCTATCTTAAATGAAGAAAAACCGCTAATTAATTGGCAACCTTGTTGCCTTGAATTAATCAATGACTTTTTTGTAAGTAATGTTCAACGTGAATCCATTTTATTGATGATCGAAGAAGAATGGCAAGAACTGATTAATAGTGGATTATCGGCTTGTTATACAGATAATATTTCTATCACTATTCTACATGATGCTATGCAATCACGCTTAGAGCAAAATCATTTAGCGCATCGTTTTTTAGTTGGTAAGATAAATTTTTGTACCATGATGCCAATGCGTTCTATTCCATTTAAAGTTGTTTGTTTACTTGGTATGAATGACGGCGATTATCCAAGAACGTCTCTTCCACTTGATTTTGATTTAATCGCACAACATCCAAGACGAGGGGATCGTAGCCGTCGCACAGATGATCGTTACCTTTTTTTAGAAGCAATTTTATCTGCGCAAAAACAGTTGTATATCAGTTATATTGGTCGCGATATGAAAGATAATAGTGAACGTTATCCTTCTATACTTGTTGATGAGTTTTGGGAATATATTGGCCAATATTATGGCAAGGCTAAAAATAATACAGATGGCACTACAAATAGCTTAGATTTTTTACGTGTAAACCATACACGCACACCGTTTAATCCCCAAAATTTTTTACAAGAACCCAAAAGCTATGCCGATGAGTGGTTACCTGCAGCATTGCAACAAGGTGAAAGTCAGTTATTTATTAGTGAAATACCAATTATTAGTATAGATAATATTAATCTTGATGAATTAAAACGATTTTACCAGCACTCTATTAGGCTATTTTTACAAAAACGGTTTAATTTTTATATAAATTATCTGGATGATACCTTACCAGATGCCGAAAACTTTAATCTTGATAGCTTAAAGCGCTATCAATTAAACTTACAGATTTTAAATGAATTAATTGCCAATAGATCGCAACAATCAGATGATTTCTATCAACGATTAGCGTTAACAGGTGACTTACCAGATGGTGCGTTTGGTGAAATTATTTATGATAATCAACTTGAATCACTGCAACCTTTGGCCAATAAAGTTGAGCAAGAACGTTTAGTTATGACAACGCAAGAAGTTAATTTAACCATTTCATCTAATGATCAACATTACCAATTACAAGGTTGGTTAACTCACATTCAAGACGATGGTATATTGACATGGCGACCGTCAAAGCTTTCGATTCGCGATGGTATTTCGTTGTGGATTGATCATTTGATTTATTGCATTTTAAATCCTGATAAAATTGATAGTCAAAGTCGTATGTATGGTCGGGACGATAATGAATGGCGATTTTCACATTTAAATGCAGATCAGGCTTTAGCCATATTAACTAATTTAGTTGAAGGCTATCTGCAAGGTATCAATGAACCATTATTAATGCCATTAAAAAGTTCGTGGAGTTGGTTAATTACAGCTTATGATAAAAAAACAGGTCAGATTATCGCTAGTGAAAGAGCTATCAATCAACTTTTAAATTCATGGCAAGGCGGATTTAACCAATCCGCCGAGTGTGACAGTTATTATACTCGTCTTTATCCTGAGTTAACCGATACACTGATTGAACAAATTATATTTACTGCTGAGCGATTTTTATTGCCAATTTTATTACATCAAACAACGGCAGAATAAGAGGCATTAGCATTATGTTTATTGATACACATTGTCATTTTGATTTTCCACCTTTTAGTGATTTTCTTGCTGATTCAATAAATAAGATTCGCCAAGCGAATATCGTTGGGTTAATTATACCCGCAGTTAGTGCTAACTATTTTGATGCTGTTTTACAACTTACGAATAAATACCATGAACTTTATGCCGCTTTGGGGTTGCATCCTATCTATCAACATACTATGGCTGATTTAGAACTATTAACCAATATTGTTAAAACAAAACCTAAAAAATTAGTTGCCATTGGTGAAATCGGGCTCGATCGCTACGATTTAAGTATCGATTGGCAACAACAATTATTATTTTTTAGGTCGCAATTAACAATTGCCAAACAGTTTGATTTGCCCGTTTTAATACATTCACGCAAAGCGCACGATATTATGTACCGTGAATTACACAAGGCCAATTTACCTTGTCGTGGCGTCATACATGGATTTTCAGGTAGCTATCAACAAGCCATGCAATTTGTTAAGCTGGGTTATTATATTGGTGTAGGTGGCGTAATTAGTTATGAACGTGCGAATAAAACTCGCAATACAATTGCTCAATTACCACTTAGCAGCCTAGTACTTGAAACAGATGCGCCCGACATGCCATTAAGTGGGCGTCAAGGTCAAGCAAATCGCCCTGAATATATCACTGAGGTTTTTAAAATATTGACACAATTACGCACTGAATCACCAGAACACATACTTAACACGATTTTAACAAATACCTTGACGCTATTTAGTGGAATCAATAGAATAAAAATTTAACAAGCAACTAAAATAAATTTACTATTATTATGAAGTTATTTTAGTAAACCAACGACAGTAGGTTTATATGGCTAGACAATTGAATCAACTATTTGCTCAATCTATTTCCTCCCTCACCCGATTATTTCCTTTGTGGGCAGTTTTGTGTGCGGTTATGGCCTATTTTTCTCCTGATACTTTTACACCTATACGTCCCTATACATCACAATTACTCATGTTTGTGATGTTCACCATGGGAGTTACATTAAGTATTGATGATTTTAGACGTGTAGTCACCAAACCTAAAGCGGTGGTTATTTGTACTTTGTTACATTACATTGTTATGCCGTTAACTGCTCTAATTTTATCAAAACTGTTTACAATGAGACCAGAACTATTGGTTGGCATGGTGTTAGTTGGAAGCGTAGCTAGCGGAACAGCATCAAATGTGATGATTTATCTTGCCAAAGGTGATGTTGCATTGTCTGTTACAATTTCATCTGTTTCGACACTTGTGGGGGTAGTTATAACACCACTGATAACACTACTATTAGTTGGAACAACAGTTGAAGTCCCTGTTTGGGGAATGCTTGTACATATTGTACAGATTGTACTAATACCGATTATATTAGGATTAATTGTTCACCATTTCTTAAATGCTATTGTTAAAAAATGTGAGCAATTTTTACCACTTTTATCAATGATTTGTATTTTATTAATTATTTGTATTGTAGTAGCAGGTAGCCATACTCAAATTGGCCAAGTGGGGGGCACTGTTATTTTTGCAGTTGTGATTCATAATGCGTTAGGATTGCTTGGTGGTTACTGGGGAGGACGTTTATTTGGTTTTGATGAATCAACCTGCAGAACCATGTCACTTGAAGTAGGAATGCAAAACTCTGCCCTTGCAGCTACTTTAGGCACCACCTACTTTTCAGCTTTATCAGCTCTACCTGCTGCAGTATTTTCTGTTTGGCACAATATTTCAGGTTCATTACTGGCTGGTTATTGGCAAGGTAAACCAGTAAAGAATAAGAAAAAATCCAATCATTAACAAATAATATTGTAAAATAGCATTCATCAGCTCTCTTTCTTAATCAACTCTAAGTAAGAGAGCTTAATTTTCTGAGCTTATATCCAACCGCTCCACTAGCATTTAAATTAATTTTAGGCCAAATTAAAATGAATAGCGAATTACAGTTACCACCGTTTGTCTATCGTATATTACCGTGGATTGCGGCGTTTGCATTCTTTATGCAATCACTTGATACCTCGATATTAAATACAGCTCTCCCCACTATGGCTAACGACCTCAATGAGTCCCCATTAAATATGCAATCAGCCGTGATAAGTTATGCTTTGACCCTTGCATTATTTATTCCTGTTAGTGGTTTTTTATCAGATAAATTTGGCACTAGAAATATTTTTGTCATGGCCGTTTCACTATTCACACTGGGCTCATTACTTTGCGCTTTATCTAATTCATTAATTTTTTTAGATATATCACGAGTGATCCAAGGTGTTGGTGGCTCGATGATGGTGCCTATATCACGTTTAGTATTGATAAAATCTTTTAAGCGTAGTGATTTTTTAGCTGCGTTAAATACAGCCACGATTCCTGGATTAATTGGTCCCGTTTTAGGGCCAGTATTGGGAGGATATCTAGTTGATATGGTAAGTTGGCACTGGGTGTTTTTTATTAATTTACCCATTGGTATTTTAGGTATAATAATTAGTTGGAAATACATGCCTAACTTAAAAGGCCAACACATGCCTTTTGATCTATTAGGCTTTATATTTATTGTTATTAGCTTTATTAGCGCCACTTTGAGTGTAGAGATTTTAAACCAAAATCAGACATATTATTGTCCATTACTACTTGCGACAATTAGTCTACTTTTTTTATTTATTTATCGTGAATATGCAAAAAAGAAACAAACTCCATTATTCCCACTATCGCTATTTAAAATCCGTACGTTCAAAATAGGAATTATCGGAAATTTAATTTGCCGATTAGGTATATCAGGAGTGCCTTTTCTTATTCCACTATTATTACAAGTGGGATTTGGTTATTCAGCTATTTTTGCCGGCATTATGTTGATGCCAATGGCCATTGCTTCAATTTGTACTCGAATCTTTATTCCACGTATTTTAGCACGTTTAGGTTACCGTTTCGTACTAGTTACTAATACAATTTTAGCTGGCATAATGATTATTTTAATGTCCGTATTAAATTTATCGACACCACTTATTCTTATCAGTTTATTGCTATTTTGTATCGGTGGAATCAACTCCATGCAATACACGTCCATGAATAGCATAACCTTAGCTAATCTAGAAAACGACAATACAAGTAGTGGCAATAGCTTAATGGCAGTAAATCAACAATTAGCAATTAGTTTTGGTACCGGATTGGGTGCTGTTTTATTACGCTTAATTAGCACCACAACAAGTACTATTCACTCATTTCAGTTAACATTTGTTATACTTGGTATGATTACCGTTTTATCAAGCATTATTTTTGCACAATTAAAAAAAGAAGACGGACAAAATCTAACCAATCATCAGCAAGAAATAAGGAGATAAATCTATGTTCCAGTACCAAATCATCCCAGTTACAGCTTTCCAAGAAAATTGTAGCATCATTTGGTGCGATCAAACCATGGAAGGTGCATTTATTGATCCCGGAGGTGAACCCGAACTGCTTATAAAAGCGGTTGAAAAGCTAGGCGTTAATATTAAGCAGATTTTATTAACCCATGGACATTTGGATCATGTCGGTGCTGCAACTATATTGGCTAAACATTATGATGTGAAGATTATTGGACCAAGCCAAGAAGATGAATTTCTATTAACAAGTTTACCACAACAAAGTACACAATTCGGTTTTCCTTATACTGATAGCTTTTTGCCTGATCGTTGGTTAAAAGAAGGTGAGCAGATTCAAGTTGGTAATATTAGCCTTGATGTACTTTTTTGCCCGGGTCACACTCCGGGACATATTGTTTTTATTAACCATTTGGATAAGCTGGCTTTTGTCGGCGATGTATTATTTAAAAGTAGTATAGGAAGAACTGATTTTCCACGAGGCAACCATGCCGATTTAATTTCATCAATCACTAATAAATTATTACCACTTGGGGATGACTTTATTTTTGTACCAGGCCACGGACCTATGTCTAGTTTTGGTCATGAACGAGTTAGTAATCCTTACTTAGTTTAAGTAACAAATTATTTTAATTATCACACTCTTTATTTTAGAGTGTGATAAAAATATCCTATATTCCACTCCAATGTAAACAAATTAAAAACAAAAAAGTTTACAACAATAATAATTGCGCTATTATAGTTCTACTATTTATATAAAAGGTAGAAAATAATGAAACTTCAACCGACTTCGTATTATCCAACATTTATCACTACACTTGTAAATTTATCTTCTTGGCAACGTAAATTATTAACCACAACAAGTGCAGCATTACTTTTAGGATTAGCCGCTAACATTAGTATTCCAACTTACCCTGTTCCATTTACATTACAATCATTGGCTGTATTGTTAACTGGTGCTTTTTTAGGTCGTAAACTAGGTGCATTAGCAATACTCCAATACCTTATTTTAGGTGCAATTGGGTTACCGCTATTTGCCAATGGTAGTGGTGGAATTATGGCGTTAGCATCACCATCTTCAGGTTACTTATATGGCTATGTATTTAGTGCCTATTTAGCAGGGTTTGCAGCAGAAAGAGGTTATGATCGTCACTTTATTTTAGGTTTAATTGCATTCGCTTGTGCGCATCAATTGTTATTTGTATTTGGCGTTGTCTATTTAATGGGCTATTTACACATCACGCTAATTGATGCTTTAAAAGTGGGTTATCTGCCATTTGTTGGTGTGGATGCGCTTAAATTTATTATTGCAACTTGTGTAATGTTTTCGCTATGGCGCTATCGTGCTAAAAAACAATAATATCCAATGTGGAGATATTATCTTCCAAAGCCTAAAAAAAAATAATGCTTTTAATGGCGCTGTAAGCCTTTCAGGTGCATTGTCAAAGATAGATGAAATAACCAAAAGTATTAATCATGTTGGTTTATATATTGGAAATAATACCGTTATTGAAGCAACGCAAAACTATGGCGTGATTGAACAATCGTTTACTAATTTTATTTGTGCAGCTAAGCACAATATCATTGGTAGAATCCATGATTTAGTTGTTATTCAAAATGCATTAAGACGGGTAAAGAAATGCTTGGGTTCACCTTACAATCACAGCTTTCATCCCAATGCAGATGGGTTTTATTGCAGTGAACTAATTACTTATGCCTTTAAAACTGAGCAAGGTAATAATTATTTCGCATTATATCCAATGAATTTTAAAGATTTAGCGACAAATGAGATTTTATCTTATTGGGTTGATTATTATCGCGATCTAAATCAGATTATTCCACAACATGAACTAGGATCGCACCCACAGCAATTACTTAGACAACGCCATTTATTCAAGACAATCCTAACACTTGAATGATAATAAAAGGTGGAAATTTTACACAAAAAAACATTTAAAATAATTTAACTATTGACATAGCGCCATTAAATCTATAATATGCGCGCTACATTTCGGTTCCTCCATAGTTCAGTCGGTAGAACGGCGGACTGTTAATCCGTATGTCACAGGTTCAAGTCCTGTTGGAGGAGCCAACTTTCAGATTTTCATATTTATCTTTCCCTGTTGTTTCATATTTTAAGTAATTTCTTTTTACCTATTTTTTATCGTGTTAGTTCAAAATTCTGTATTGCAATTGCAAATAAATTATTCATAATAACTCAAAAATAAATTTATATCCTTTGATATAAATTTTATCAAATCATAATGTTAATAATGATATTTATAGACAAGGAGGAGTTATTAATGCATATACATTTTATTATTCATGAGGATTTTGAAGCGCCCGGAGCTTATGAACAATGGGCGATAAATAATCATCACACTATAACTTATTCTCGCGTTTACCTTAATGAACCACTTCCTAATAGCATTGATGATATCGACTTTCTTATTGTTATGGGCGGTCCACAGTCACCATCAACGACCAAACAAGAATGTGCTCATTTTGATTCTAAAGCAGAACAAGCCATTATTTTATCAGCAATAAAAGCAGAGAGAGTAGTCATTGGTGTATGTCTTGGTTCACAATTAATCGGCGAAGCTCTAGGGGCAAATTATAGCAACAGCCCAGAAAAAGAAATTGGCAAATTCCCTATTATGTTAACTCAAATCGGTAAAACAAATCCTTTGTTTACTGATTTTGGTAGTACATTAGAAGTCGGTCATTGGCACAATGATATGCCAGGTTTAACCAAAGATGCTCAAATTATTGCGTATAGTGAAGGGTGTCCTCGTCAAATCATTGCATACAGTAAATTTGTTTATGGTTTCCAATGCCATATGGAGTTAACACCTGAAGTAGTCGAATTATTAATTACCCATTCACAAAAGGAACTTAGCCAAGCAGAAAAATACCGCTTTGTCGATACACCTGATAAGCTTCGCTCTCATGATTACACTGAAATGAATCAAAAACTTTTCACTTTTCTCGACAAGTTAAGCCAACGCTATCTGTCACCTTTAGAAAAATAACTGATTATATCTTGTCGATAAGGGAATGGAAAATATGCAGGATATTATTATCGATAAACCGATAAAACGCAGTAAATTAAGGCTAAAATTAGGCAAAGAATATTTTATCTTAAAACGAAAATTTGATTGGTGGCGACATCGTAACGCATATTGCACTGTCGACATAAATAATAATACATGTTGTTATTCACACAAAAAACATCAGTCTGTTTTATTAAGACAACTAAAAGATGTTGATATGTATTTACAATATAACAAAATCACTAATCTTAGATTAGCAATTGAAAAACTTAATGGTTCAATCATTAAGCCTAATCAACGTTTTTCGATCTGGCAAAAAGTAGGACGCCCATCCAAAAAAAGGGGATTTTTAGAAGGACTATCATTACATAATGGACAGATAGGCAAAGATATTGGTGGAGGATTATGCCAATTAGGTAATTTGATTTATTGGATTGTATTACACTCCGATCTTACAATCATAGAACGTTGGCGTCATAGTTTTGATGTTTTTCCCGATATTAATCGAACGATTCCTTTTGCTTGTGGCGCCACCTTATCTTATAACTATGTAGATTTACAGTTAATCAATAAAACCAATAGCACTTACCGGCTTAATCTTTGGCTTGATGATCAATATTTACATGGCGAATTACTTGCTGATACCCCCTTAAGTAATCATTATGAAATCCTAGAAACCGATCATCGTATTGAACAACAATGGTGGGGAGGTTATACCAGACATAATAAAATATGGCAACGTAAAACACATTTAATTGATAACCATGTTGAAGAAAAGCTCATCAGCGAAAACCACGCAATTATGATGTATACCCCATTTATAGCAAATAATGAAGACGAATTGAAAAAGCAATAGTCATTCTGATAACAGATAGTCACTAGCTATCTAAGTGATAGTTTGAGAGCTATACTAATAGCCCGTATACTCATGAAATAAAGTAGTTAATAATACCTAATATATGAAAGGAGCAAATTTCATGGCTTATACTTTACCTCCATTACCTTATGCTTATGATGCATTAGAACCTTATATTGATTCTGAAACTATGCATCTGCATCACGATAAACATCATCAAACCTATGTGAACAATGCAAATGCCATTCTTGAAACTTTGCCAGCTGAATTAAAAGAACTTTGCCCTAGCACTTTGTTAAAAAATTTAGATAAAGTACCTGCTGACAAAATTACGGGTATTAAAAATAACGTAGGTGGTCATGTTAATCACACTCTTTTCTGGGAACTATTAAAAGTTGGTACTGAACTAAAAGGCGACCTAAAAGCGGCCATCGAAAAAGATTTTGGTTCAGTTGATGCATTTAAAGAAAAATTTGCAGCAGCGGCAGCAACTCGATTTGGTTCAGGTTGGGCTTGGTTAGTATTACAAAATGGTAAACTTGAAGTCGTTTCTACAGCCAATCAAGATTCACCGATAATGGGCGAAAAATTTGCTGGTGTTTCTGGTACGCCGATTTTAACACTAGATGTTTGGGAACATGCTTATTATTTGAAATATCAAAATCGCCGTGTTGATTACATTGGTGCATTTTGGAATGTAGTTAATTGGGATAAAGTTGCTGAGCTATACGCTGAAGCAAAAAAATAACTCGATTGTACTCATATCCTTTTCATCTTAAAAAGTGGCGCCTAGTGCGCCATCTTTTCTTTTTGAGCAATGCTTTATTTACTGAGTCAAAGTCAAAAATAGTAATTGGCAATTGCTAAATTATGCCCAAATCCGCTACAATGGACGCTTGTTTAATAAATCATAAAACAGAGCAACTCCATTTAAATCATGTTTGAAATTAATCCAGTTAAATTAAAGATAGCAGAACTTACCGAACGCACAGCCGTGATTCGGGGGTATCTTTGACTATGATCTAAAAAAAGAACGGCTCGAAGAAGTCAATGCCGAGCTAGAGCAATCCGAAGTATGGGCCGATCCAGAAAAAGCACAAGCGTTAGGTAAAGAACGCGTTGCACTTGATGAAATAATCAATACCATTCATTCATTAACTCAAGGTCTTGACGATGTTGAAGGCTTGCTTGAACTTGCTATTGAAGCTGAAGATCAAGATACTTTCGATGAAACTAATTTTGAACTTGAACAGTTAGAGAAAAAACTGGCTGGACTTGAATTCCGACGAATGTTTTCTGGTAAATATGATAGTGCAGATTGTTATTTAGATATCCAATCAGGCTCAGGGGGAACTGAAGCACAAGATTGGGCAGAAATGTTACTTAGGATGTATTTACGCTGGGCTGAATCAAAAGGTTTTGCAACTGAAGTGATGGAAGTATCGGATGGTGATGTTGCTGGTATCAAATCGGCAACGATTAAAGTATCGGGTGATTATGCTTACGGTTGGTTACGCACAGAAACTGGAGTACACCGCCTAGTTCGCAAAAGTCCATTTGACTCAGGCAATCGACGCCATACCTCGTTTGCTTCTGTATTTGTTTATCCTGAAATTGATGATGATATTGATATCGACATTAACCCTGCCGATCTCCGTATCGATGTATACCGTGCGTCAGGCGCTGGTGGTCAACATGTAAATAAAACTGAGTCTGCTGTACGAATCACTCATATTCCTACGGGTATTGTTACTCAATGTCAAAATAACCGTTCACAACACAGCAATAAAGATCAAGCAATGAAACAGTTAAAAGCAAAACTGTATGAGCTTGAGATGCAAAAAAAGAATGCTGAAAAACAACAAATGGAAGAGACTAAATCTGATATTGGTTGGGGAAGCCAAATTCGCTCTTACGTACTTGATGATTCGCGTATCAAGGATTTGCGTACTGGCGTTGAAACTCGTAATACACAGGCCGTATTAGATGGCGATTTAGATCAATTTATTGAAGAAAGCTTAAAAGCAGGTTTATAAACCGCTTGGTTATAAATAAAAGGTAAAACTATGTCAACAGAGCAGCAAGATCAACAAAACCAAATTGAAGAGTTAAATAATGAACTAAAAGTACGTCGCGAAAAGCTCGCTCATCTTCGCGAACAAGGTATTGCTTTCCCTAATGATTTTCGCCGTGATGCGATTTCTAGTGATCTCCATAAACAATATGGCGATAAAACTAACGAAGAACTGATTGAAAAGAAAATTATTGTAACTGTGGCTGGCCGTATGATGATGCGTCGTATAATGGGTAAAGCTTCGTTTGTTTCTCTACAAGATGTTGCTGGACAAATCCAACTTTATGTTACTCGTGATGATCTCCCTGAAGGTTTTTATAACGAGCAATTTAAAAAATGGGATTTGGGAGATATTGTCGGCGCTAAAGGTTACCTATTTAAGACTAAAACTGGTGAGCTTTCTATCCACTGTGAAGAAATTCGTTTATTAACTAAAGCTCTTCGCCCATTACCTGATAAGTTTCATGGACTTGCCGATCAAGAAATGCGTTACCGTCAACGTTACTTGGATCTTATCACAAATCAAGAATCAAGAGAGACTTTTAAAGCGCGTTCCAAAGTTGTCAGTGAAATCCGCAACTTTATGATTGAAAACCACTTTATGGAAGTCGAAACACCAATGATGCAGGTAATTCCGGGTGGTGCATCAGCTAAACCATTTATTACGCATCACAATGCGCTTGATTTAGATATGTATATGCGTATTGCGCCAGAACTTTATCTAAAACGATTAGTTGTAGGCGGCTTTGAGCGGGTATTTGAAATTAATCGCAACTTCCGAAATGAAGGCGTATCACCAAGACATAATCCAGAATTTACCATGATGGAAATGTACATGGCTTATGCTGATTACAAAGATCTGATCGTATTAACAGAAACATTATTCCGTCGTTTAGCTATTGCGGTAACAGGTGATGCTGTTGTGCAATATGGTGAACATACGTTTGATTTTGGTAAACCATTTATCAAAATGACCATGCGTGAAGCCATTTGCCATTACCGCCCTGAAACCAATAATGCAGACTTAGATGATTTTGATAAAGCTTGTGCTATTGCACAGTCAATTGGCATTAAAATTGAAAAAGGTTGGGGACTTGGTCGTGTTGTGACTGAAATTTTTGAAGAAGTGGCTGAATCGAACTTAATTCAACCAACTTTTATTACCGAATACCCAGCAGAAGTATCACCGCTTGCTCGCCGTAACGACGAAAATCCATTTGTAACAGACAGATTCGAGTTTTTTATTGGTGGTCGTGAAATTGGCAATGGATTCTCAGAGCTTAATGATGCTGAAGATCAAGCTCAACGCTTTGCTGATCAAGTATCACAAAAAGATGCGGGTGATGATGAAGCGATGTTTTATGATGAAGATTATATTACAGCGCTGGAGCACGGTTTACCGCCTACAGCAGGACTTGGGATTGGTATTGACCGTACGGTGATGCTATTTACCAACAGCCATACAATTCGTGACGTAATTTTATTCCCAACCATGCGTCCAATCAAATAAAACGGTTTATCATTAAAAACACATTTATTTTTGGATAAGTGTGTTTTTATACTCAAACACATGCTTACCTGAAACTTTTTGACAAAAAACAGCGATAAGCATATAAAAACAAAAAATCCATTGAATATAAATACTGCATAATTCTATACATGGATTTTGAGCTAACTGTGAAGTTTGATAACCACCGTATTGATTAAAAATGCAAAAATAGGTTTACCACCAAAAAAATAGAAAGGCTAAAAAGAGTGATAGATTAATACAGTTATATTATAAATATCGTTGGCTATAAAAATAACCAACGATATAGCAGTTAATTTAGTGGCTATTAGTTGATTTGACTTGATGTGGCAAGATAAGATTTAACACAATAGCTAAAATACCGCACAAACTAATACCTTGCAGTGTATAAGAGCCAAAATCAAAGATCATCCCTCCAATACCAAAAACTAAAACTAATGAAACAATACACATATTACGCGGTACAGATAGATCGACTTTATGTTTCACTAAGATATTAATGCCCACTGATGCAATAGAACCAAACAGTAATACCATAATCCCCCCCATTACTACAGTTGGAATTGAACTTAAAAATGCACCAATTTTTCCGATAAAAGACATTAAAATTGCCCAAAAAGCTGCCCATGTCATTACTCGAGTTTTGAAATTGCGAGTTAGCGTTACTGCACCAATCACTTCTGCATAAGTAATACACGGTGGTCCACCAAAAAATCCTGCCATCGAAGTTGCTAGCCCATCACCAAGTAATGTACGCTGTAAACCGGGATCGCGTGTATAGTCTTTACCTGTTACCGAACCAATCGCCATAATATCACCAACATGTTCAATGGTTGGCGCAATTACAATCGGGATCATATACAAAATGGCTTGCCAGTGAAATTCAGGAAAAGTGAAATCGGGAACTTTAAACCATGGTGCGTCAATAATAGGCTGGAAATTGACAATACCAAACATGCAAGAGAGCGTATAACCAACTACAATACCCGAAATAATAGGTAATAATTTTAAAAAACCTTTTGCCCAAATGGCAACCACTAAAGTTGTTAATAATGATACCATTGAAATAATAATCAATTGATAATTTTCAGCTTGCAGTCCACTGTTTTTACCCATTGCCATACCTATAGTAACAGGCGCCAATGATAAACCAATAACCATAATAATTGGTCCAGTTACAACTGGCGGTAAGATACTATCAATAACATGTTTACCATTTATTTTTACTAAAAAAGAAAAAAACATAAATACAAATCCCGCAGCTATTAAACCGCCTAAAGTAGCAGGAATCCCCCATTGAGCAACACCAAATGAGATAGGAGCAATAAAAGCAAATGACGAAGCTAAAAATACAGGAACTTTACCTTTAGTTGTCAATTGAAATAATAAAGTACCTACTCCAGCAGTAAAAAGAGCTACATTTGGGTTTAACCCTGTTAATAGTGGAACTAACACCAATGCACCAAATGCGACAAATAACATTTGCGCTCCAGTAAAAATATCTTGCCAAGAATGTTTATGCAGTGATGTTATATTTTTTGTTTTATCTGTTGTGATATTGCTCACATCTCGCCTCTCTTACTTAACGAAATTTATTGTATAACTTGCCTGATTAACAGGCATAAAAAAACCGGATTAACCGGTCTAAATTTTGAGATTTTATTTTGTGCCGAAGATTTTGTCTCCAGCATCACCCAGTCCAGGTAGTATGTAGCCTTTTTCGTTCAACCTCTCATCAATCGATGCAGTATAAAGTTCAACATCAGGGTGAGCTTGTTCAAGCACTTTAATACCTTCTGGTGCAGCAACTAAAACTAATACTTTAATATTTTTACAACCTGCTTTTTTAAGCAAATCGATTGTCGCCACCATTGAGCCACCTGTAGCTAACATTGGATCAACAACTAAAGCCATTCGATCTTCAATATCCGAGGTTAGTTTTTGAAAATAAGGAACAGGTTCTAACGTTTCTTCGTTACGGTAAAAACCAACAACGCTAATACGGGCACTTGGCACATGCTCAAGCACACCATCCATCATACCTAAGCCAGCACGCAAAATAGGTACAACCGTAATTTTTTTACCCTTAATACGTTCTACTTGAACAGGTCCACACCAACCATCTATTGTTACTGTTTCGGTAGGTAGATCAGCAGTTGCTTCATAAGTTAATAAACTGCCAACTTCGCTGGCAAGAGCACGAAATTCTTTGGTACTAATATCGTGTTCACGCATTAATCCAATTTTATGGCGTACAAGAGGGTGTTTTACTTCAACTATTTTCATGGATGGCCTCAGTGTTATTTTCTATAATCTGTTAGCTGGTATAAATAACCACTGAGCGATAATTCTAACATAGTTATCACTTTATGAAAACCTGAAATCAACAGCCTTATAGGCAATGTAAATATTGATAAAAAATAAAAATAAAAAAATTTAACGATAAAAATCAGTTTTATTTTCGTTTTTTTTTCATTAAAATAGCGGCCCCAAATAATTTATTTCAGTAATTAATTAAAAAAAGGAATATAGGAATGAATTGGTTTATTGATTGTATTACAAAAAATTATGCAAATTTTAATGGTCGAGCTCGTCGTAAAGAATATTGGATGTTCGTTTTATTCTATATTATTTTAACTTTCATCACGATAATCATTGATAAAATGATTGGAAGTCCCTTAGCTATAACCGCTATCTTAGTGTTGGCATTATTCCTTCCTAGTTTAGCTGTTACTGTACGCCGCTTACATGATATAAGTAAATCAGGTTGGTGGATTTTGTTACAATTTATTCCATACATTGGTGGTATTATTATATTAGTATTCTGCGTAATGGACTCAACACCAGGCAGCAACCAATACGGTGAAAACCCTAAAGGGTTGTAATTATTACTAATAACCTTATCACTAAACGTGGTAAGGTTAAATCATTATCAATGTCATCTTCTACTTTATTAAATACTTTCTCCGTTTAAATACTCAACAGGTAAATCAATCACTTTTTTATCAATTTGTTCACCATTAATCCGTTTTAATAACAGCTCCGCTGCAATTTTTCCCATTTCAATTCTCGGTGTTTGTATAGATGCCAATTTGGGATTCATAAATTGACCAATTTGGTGTCCATGAAATCCAACAATCGCTATCTGTTTTGGCACTTCAATCCCCACCCGTTGGCATTCAAGTAATACCCCTAAAGCCAAATCATCATTGGTACTAAAAATACCATCAACACAAGGAAACTCTTTTAAAATTTGATGTAAAAATCTTGCCCCTAATTCATAAGATGATGCTTCTTTAGTCGCTAGCGTCCGAGGTGTCAATCTAGCTTCTTCCATAGCCTTTTCATACCCTTTTTGACGAATAATACTTCGTTGATCTTGTCTTGCACTAAAATAGACAATATTACGACGACCTCTATCTATCATACGATGAATCATATTTCTGGTTGCAGTAAAATTATCAAATCCTACAGCCATATCAAGACAAGGCGAAACACTGTCCATAATTTCAACCACAGGAACACCCGAAATTTCAATCATCTTTAATGTTGCTGGAGTATGCGTTCTTTCCGTTAAAATTAATCCGTCAATATTATAAGAAAGTAATGAGCGTAAGCGTAACTCTTCTTTGTCAGCACTGTATCCGGTATGAGTGATCATGGTTTGATATCCTCTTATATCAGTCACCATCTCAATACCTTTTAAAATATCGGCGAAAACCTGATTGGTTAAAGAAGGGAACACAATACCAATGGCATTACTTTTAGCGTTAGACAGCATATCGGGAGCTTTATTAGGAATATATCCTAACTTATCTATTGCGGCTGAAATTTGTAATTGAAGTGGTTTAGATACAAGATTGGGATCGCGTAAAAAACGACTCACTGTCATTTTACTAATCCCGATTAAATTTGCAATTTCCTGCAAACTTGTTCGGCGTCTTTTATTATTACTCATGTTTGTTTTTCCGCTAGTCTTGGTTGCCAATCTATTGCTTTTTTACCTTGTTGCATAATAAGATCATTCGCTTTGGAAAAGTGCTTACAGCCAAAAAATCCACGATGAGCTGATAATGGTGATGGATGCACCGATGTTAATACATGATGTTTTTGGCGATTAATAAACTGTCCCTTTTTTTGTGCAGGAGATCCCCACAATAAAAAAACCACACCTTCAAGATACTCATCGATTGCTGCTATCACATTATCAGTAAAAGTTTCCCAACCTATTTTTGCATGAGAATGCGCTTGCCCCGCTTCAACAGTCAACACATTATTTAATAGTAATACACCTTGAGCAGCCCAAGAAGCTAAATAGCCATGAGAAGGAATTGTAAAACCATCAATATCGGTTGCCAGTTCTTTATAAATATTAACTAACGATGGTGGTGTCTTAACTCCGGGTAAAACAGAAAAAGAAAGACCGTGAGCTTGATTAGGACCATGATAAGGATCTTGCCCTAAAATCACCACTTTGATTTGATCAAATGGTGTAAAACGAAACGCATTAAACACATCATGCTGAGGCGGGTAAATTATCTTGCCATTAGCACGCTCAGTCTTTACAAATTGCATTATTTGTTGAAAATAAAGTTTTTGTTTTTCTGCACCAATAACTTCATGCCAAGTCAATTTTGTTGTCATATTTTGATATCACTCATCAATAATGCCAGTGTTTCTGGGCAATAACTAATATATTTCTACATAATAACCTATCACAAAAGAAAATAGAAATTAAAGGTATTACTTATCGAAGCAATAGTTTTTTTTGACTTTTATCAAATTTTTAAAGTGCTATATTAACCATAATTATTTTAGGGCAATAAGGCCCCGTTAGGAGGATTTAAAATGATTACAGGTATCCAAATTACTAAAGCAGACAACTCAGCACTTCTAAACTCTTTCTGGTTATTAGACGACTCTACAAAAGAAGCTCGTTGTGTAGCTGCTAAATCAGTTTATAAAGAAGATCAAATCATTCCTACTGCAGAACTTGGTCAATTCGAATATCGCGAAGTTCCATTAGATGTTGCTCCAACTGTAAAAGTTGAAGGTGGTCAACATTTAAATGTGAACGTTCTTCGTCGTGAAACTTTAGAAGACGCTGTAAAACACCCAGAAAAATACCCACAATTAACAATTCGTGTTTCTGGTTATGCAGTACGTTTTAACTCATTAACAGCAGAACAACAACGTGATGTTATTGCTCGTACGTTTACAACTAAAATTTAATAAAATAACAAAAGTTTTTAACCCAGCATTTGCTGGGTTTTTTATAATAAATAAGATATTTATTCCGAATTTAATTTTTCATCTTATCAGATTAACTATTTTATCCTAGTGATGTTAAACATTTCAGCAATACTTCAGTTAATTTCGATGCGTTAGTCCTTTTTATGTAGTTGACATGAATATAAGAAAAAGAATTTTCTTGCTCAAGAATATAAATAGTTGCTATTGTAGCTATTATCGCCATTAAAGTCATAGCAGGTTACTTAAGTTAGGTATTGGTGGATGTGTTTACGCTACCAACCGTACTTTTTATTCCTTAAACTGTTTTATATTGAACAATATTTCTTTATTTTGTTAATAAAATTTTTTTCTAAAGATAAAATTTAGTAGATGTTTTTGCTTGCTAAGTAAAAACACAATACCTTCATAGCGATAATTAACCATTGATTGCTTAAACAAGTACTAATTAAATTCCACCTAACTCTACCACAATTGAAATAACTTTACACATTCTACAATATAGTTAAGAATAAAATTATTTTAATATCAAAAATCATAAACTTTCTATAAGGAATTTTTAGAATGAAAACAATTGGTTTAATCGGGGGTATGAGTTGGGAAAGTACAACAACTTATTATCAAGTTATTAATCAAACTATTGCTAAATCATTAGGAGGCCTGCATTCAGCAAAAACGATTTTATATAGCGTTGATTTTCAAGAAATTGAAAGTTGCCAAGCTAATAATGAGTGGAACAAAAGCGCAGAAATTTTAATTGATGCGGCTAAAAGAGTTGAATTAGCTGGTGCAGATTTTATTGTTATTTGTACCAATACTATGCATAAAGTTGCAGATCAAATTCAAAAAGCAATTAATATTCCGATTATTCATATTGCCGATGTGACAGCTAAACATTTACTCGCACAAAATATTAAATCGGTCGCTTTGTTAGGTACTAAATATACAATGGAGCAGGACTTTTATAAATCTAAACTGATCGATAAAAATTTAAATGTGCTTATTCCTGAATCTCAAGACAGAAATATTATTAATGAGATCATTTATGATGAACTTTGCAAAGGTATTATTCAGCCTGATTCTAAGCAAGCCTATCTTAATATTGTTGATAAACTCATTAAAAATGGCGCAGAAGGTGTTATTTTAGGCTGTACGGAAATTGGGTTATTAATCTCTCAATCCGATCGTAATATCCCTTTTTTTGATACAGCCTTAATTCACGCGCAAGAGGCAGCATTACTTGCAATAAGTTAATAAGTTATTCTTCGTTGGTATATTCTAGTATATCACCTGGTTGGCAATCTAGATGTTTGCAGATTGCTTCGAGTGTTGCTAGTCTAAATCCTTTTACTTTACCTTGCTTAAGTAATGATAAATTTTGTTCTGTAATACCAACTGCTACCGCTAGATCTTTTGATTTAACTTTACGTTTAGCAAGCATTACGTCTAAATTTATTATAATTGGCACATATGACTCCTTTTAAATAAATTGTTTATTTTCTTCAGCTAGTTGGCAGGCCTTTTTTAGTATTTGACCAATGAGCATAATACTAATCGCAAGAAATAACGTTATAATTTCATCACTAGAAAAAGAAATAGAAAAGTAACGTGCTGATTCCTCTTGATTATAAGTTAAGATCGTTGTTAATAACGGTTCAGATAAAAAACTTATAACCACCCAACAAACAAGCAATTTGCCAAAGATGTAACAATGGTTGGCTGATTTTACTGAGAAATATTCGGATTGACTGTAATTGATAAACAGTAGTCTAAGTTGATAAAACGCATAAACTAAAAGAAGTATTAATGAAGTATCCATTAATGTTGCAATAGCCGCTTGCCATCCAGATAAAGATACAGGATCAACATTCTCCCACCCACCAGAGGAGAAAGTAAACCCTACAAGTCCAATATCTTGTCTATCAAAAAAATAATATAAGAATGGAGATATTGCGCCAATTAACAAAATTAGAATTGGAATTAATGTTAGTAATGCCATAATTCGACAATATTGATTCAATCGAGAATGTGTTTTAGTCGTATCTGTGTTCATTTTTAAATCCTTTCGTTTTATAAAAAGTGAACACAGTATAGCATTGGGAAATTAATTAAACAATAAAAAATTAAATTAAAACGATAATTTTTTATTTTATTATTTTTAATTATAAAAACTAAATATTAAATAAAATTACTTTATAATCATTTGATTTCACTAAAAAATAATTAGATATAAATTAATTAAAATCAATGTTATATATGAAAAAGCTTGTTCGAAAAAATACAACGATTTTACAATCTCAAAAGGAATCTTGTTCTGCAAGGGTTGCTTGTACAATCCTTAGTGCATTGAAAGTTTCCTTTACATCGTGTACGCGAATAATTTTTGCTCCTTTCATTGCCGCAATTACTGCACATGTAACACTACCGAGTGTACGTTCTTGCGGTGGTACATTTAATACTTGTCCTATCATGGATTTTCGGGACATGCCTACTAATAAAGGAAGGTTTAAGTGGTGAAACCGTTCAAGTGTTGCTAATAGCCGGTAATTGTGCATTAGTGTTTTACCAAACCCAAAACCAGGGTCGAGTATGATTTTTTGACGGTCAATGCCTTCGTTTATGCAACGTTGGATCTGTTTTGTAAAAAAATTATCGACTTCTTGATAGATATCTAGCTCATAGTATGGCGCATTTTGCATAGTTTTAGGAGCGCCTTGCATATGCATAATGCAAACAGGTAATCCTGTTTGTGCAGCTGCTTCAACCGCACCTGGTTCTGTTAAAGCTCTAATATCATTAATTAGATGGGCTCCTGCTTTGGCAGATTCGGTCATGACTTGTGGTTTTGATGTATCAACCGAAATCCAAACATCAAAATAATGGGCAATTTTTTCAACTAATGGAATAACACGGTTAAGCTCTTCATCGACAGACACTTCAGTTGCACCAGGGCGTGTTGATTCGCCGCCGACATCAATAAATGTTGCACCAGCTTGGATCATACTGTCAACTCGACGCATAGCATCATCAAGGTTGTTATAATTACCACCGTCAGAAAATGAATCTGGCGTCATATTAACGATGCCCATCACTTGTGGGAATGAAAGATCCATCACATGATTTTGAAAATGTATTTCCATGATTAAAAGCCTTATTTGATTAAAATTAATGATGCAGTTGTTTAAATGATCTTCAAAATTATTAAGCATAATTAAAGTAAAATTTTCAATATAATCGTTGCTTTATTCCTGCAAATTTATTGATAAGCTATTTTTAGTTTACCGATAAAAAACGCGCTGTAAGCGCGTTATATTTTATTAAAGCAAATTAACTTTTTGATTGTAGTGGTGTATCACTACCTCCATTTGCTGCTTTTTCATCGCTTTCCGTCCAATCATCAGGTGGTGTGACCGGTTGACGATTCATAAGTTCATCAATTTGTTGTTTATTGATTGTTTCATATTTTAATAGTGCATCTTTCATAGCGTGAAGAATATCAATATTTTCAGTTAGGATCGTTTTTGCACGTTGATAGTTACGTTGAATAATAGCGTCAACTTCTTCATCAATAATTTGAGCTGTACTATCTGAGATTTTTTTCAATGGCCCATAAGATGATTCTTCGTACTCAAATAATACAGGTGGTAAACGTTCTGAGAATCCCCATTGGGTTACCATTGCTCGAGCAACATTAGATGCATATTGAATATCACTTGATGCCCCCGACGTAATTTTATCTTCACCAAAGACTAATCCTTCAGCAATTCGGCCTGCATAAGCGGTAGAAATTTTTGATTCTAATTGAGTTCGGCTTTGGCTAATTTGGTCACCTTCAGGTAAAAAGAATGCTACACCTAATGCGCGCCCACGAGGGATAATAGTTACTTTATGAAGTGGATCATGATCTGGCACAAGATAGCCAACAATCGCATGTCCAGCTTCGTGATAAGCAGTATTAGTTAATTGTTCTTTCGTCATAGATAATGAACGGCGTTGAGTTCCCATATTGATTTTGTCTTTGGCTTCCTCAAATTCTTCCATGGTAACTACTCGTTTGTTTCGACGTGCAGCAAATAAAGCTGCTTCGTTAACTAAATTAGCAAGTTCTGCACCAGAGTAATTTGGTGTGCCACGAGCTAATACCGATAAGTTGACATCAGAACCTAACGGAACTTTGCGTACATGAACGGCAAGAATTTGTTCACGGCCTTTCATGTCTGGTAAACCAATTTGCACTTGGCGGTCAAAACGACCAGGACGGAGTAACGCCGAATCTAAAATATCAACTCGGTTAGTTGCTGCGATGATAATAATGCCGCTATTAGCCTCAAACCCATCCATTTCAACCAACATTTGGTTTAATGTTTGTTCTCGTTCATCATGACCTCCCATTGAGCCAGCACCACGCTTGCGTCCGACGGCATCAATTTCGTCAATAAAGATAATACAAGGTGCGTGCTTACGTGCTTGTTCAAAGAGATCTCGCACTCGCGAAGCCCCCACTCCCACAAACATCTCAACAAAGTCAGAACCTGAAATGCTAAAAAAAGGCACATTGGCTTCACCTGCAATAGCTCTTGCTAGTAAAGTTTTACCTGTTCCTGGAGGTCCTACCATTAAAATCCCTTTTGGTATGCGTCCTCCCAGTTTTTGATATTTGCCTGGATCGCGTAAAAAGTCGACAACTTCGGTGACTTCTTGTTTTGCTTCTTCACTTCCGGCAACATCGGTAAATTTTGTTTTGACTTGGTCTGGCGTTAGCATTTTTGCTTTACTTTTACCAACTGACATTGGTCCACCTTTACCACCACCTTGCATTTGACGCATCATAAAGAGCCAAAAACCAATAAGCAAAATCATAGGAAACCAAGAGATAAGAATGCTGGTGATTAAGTTTGGTCTTTCATCGGGTTTACCATAAACAGGTACTTTATTGGCCAATAAATCATCCATTAATTTTCCATCAAGGTAAGGGATATATGTAGTGTAATTGCCTTTATTTTTAGTTGTGGCAACAATTTCTCGTCCGTTAATATGCACTTCTTGGAGATTACCAGCTGCGATATCGGAATTAAATTGGGTATAATTGACTTGAGGTCCACTATTAGATATTGAGCTGAATTGGCTAAATCCAACAATCAATGCTACAGCGATAATTCCCCAGATCAGTAAATTCTTTATCATGTCGTTCAAAAGAAAAACCTCTCATAAAAATTAACAGTTACGACTAAATTTAACAAAGTATGGTACTACAAAATTATACAACTGGCTACTTCATACCCATTGCAACAATATAAACTTCTCGAGATCGTGTTCGTGAGGCTTCAGGCTTACGAATTTTGACCGTTTTAAATATTGAACGGACTTGCTTTAGGTACTCTTCAAATCCTTCGCCCTGAAACACTTTAACAATAAAATTACCATTAAGAGCAAGTACGTCTTTACACATATCTAACGCTAGTTCAACTAAATACATTGCTCTAGGTATATCAACTGCAGGTTGACCGCTCATGTTGGGCGCCATGTCTGACATGACAACTTGGACTTTTTCTTCGCCAACTCGTTCAAGTAATGCTTTTAAAACTGCGTCATCCCGAAAATCGCCTTGAAGAAAGTCAACGCCAACAATGGGATCCATGGGAAGTAAGTCACAGGCAATAATACGCCCTTTATTGCCGATAAGCGATGCGACATATTGTGACCAACCTCCTGGGGCTGCACCTAAATCAACAACCGTTATTCCGGGCTTAAATAATTTGTCACTTTTTTGAATTTCTTCAAGTTTGAACCAAGCTCTAGATCGGAGCCCTTTTTTGTGTGCTTGTTGTACAAAGCGATCATTAAAATGCTCATTGAGCCAGCGCGTTGAACTTGCTGAGCGTTTTTTATTACTCACAACTAATAAATCCTTAATGTAAAAGGTCACTTCATTGATTACAAACATATATAAGGGTAGAATAGCAAAATTACAACTTAATGTGATAAAAATTTAATGAATTTATCGAATAAACAAAAACAGTATTTAAAAAGTGAAGCTCATCATTTAAAACCTATAGTGATGATTGGGGCTAATGGATTTACCGAGGGTGTACTTGCCGAGATTGACAACGCTTTAAATTTCCATGAGTTGATTAAAATTAAGGTTTCTGCTGAAGATCGTGAAACAAAAAAGCTTATTTGTGATGCAATTGTACGCGAAACAAAAGCGTTAGCAGTGCAATTGGTTGGTTCTAATTTCACTATTTTTAGACCAAGCGAAGATAAGAAAATTTCCCTACCTAAATAAATGTAACAGGGCTTAGCCCTGTTGCATTTATCATCTGCTTTTGTAAGTGGTTTATTTAATAATTAGATATATTCAACTTTAACAATATCAAATTCTACATCACCCCCTGGGGTTTTAATTTGTACTGTATCACCATCTTCTTTGCCAATTAACCCTCTGGCAATAGGTGAGTTGACTGAAATAAGATTTTGTCTGTAGTCAGCTTCATCATCACCCACTATGCGATATGTTGTCTCTTCGTCCGTTTCAATATTTATTACTGTTACTGTAGCACCAAAAATAATACGACCAGTATTTTTTACTTTGGTAATATCAATAATTTGAGCTTGTGATAATTTACCTTCGATTTCTTGAATACGACCCTCACAAAAACCTTGCTGTTCTCTTGCTGCATGGTATTCAGCGTTTTCCTTTAAATCGCCATGAGCTCTTGCCTCTGCTATTGCTGCCGTTATTTGTGGTCTTTTGACATTCTTTAACTCTTCTAATTCGGCTCGTAATAGTTCAGCTCCCTTTACTGTCATTGGGATTTGTTTCATCTAGGTATCTCCCGTTTTTACTTATTTTAGTAAATAAAAATAATTATCCCTTATCTTAATCAAAAGAAAGAGAAAGTTAATTGTTTTTTGTTTATTTAAAAACGTTAAAGTGAATATTTATATATTAACTGTAAAGTTAGTTTAATAACAAATTATTTATACTGAAAATGAGATGATATTTTTATAAAAATCGGTTATCGTAATATAACTATTTAGTAGTTCATTATAATAATTACATTTATTTATGCGGCAATTCCGATTTTATATAATCATTTCTCTGTCCATCGTTTGGTTTTTTTTATTGTTGTCTTATTTTGTTTTACAAACTTCGTTCGGAGCAAAATTAGTTAGTTATCAGTTATCTAAATTAAGTTCATATACAATCTCAATCGGCAGTGTTCATCACTCTTTTTCAAATTTTTATGAATTGGTTTTTGATGATGTTGTTGTCAATGATAATAATCAAGAGATTGTTAATGTCCCTAAATTAGTTGTAGGGCTTGATAAAAGTGATTTATGGCAATTGAATCATTTTAAATATATTACTGTTATTAATGGCACTATTAATAATACTCAATCTAGTCAATATGCTTTTTCAACAAACACACTAAAATTTGTTAATTCAACCATTAATATTCTGGCTAATAATGGAAAAGACAAACTTTCTTTCTTCAAAATCAATGGAGGGATTCAACCTTTTTTTTCATCAGGGGGAGATAAATATCAATTTGATTTTACTTCTCAAGAAGCTTTGGTAAATCAAATACCAATGAAATCCTTGCTTATTCAAGGTTTCCATCGAGATGGTATTACTACGATTACTAATTTAGGTGGAAATATTAAAGACGGATTTTTTGTCAGTAAATTAAAAATACAGGCCGACAATATTTTAGATATCGAACAATTAAAGTTGCATAATATACATTTTCAATCAACCGATGATGATTTTTTTGATAAAGATTCTCATGTCCTGCCAAAGCTAACAATCAAACAACTATCAATACAGGAAAGTAGTATTCAGTTGCCTAGTTTTTTAATGGAAAAAGGCAATATTGAAGCGACGAATCTTCGTTATGATGGGCAATGGCATTTCGAACAGGGCTCCTTTATTTTTACTGCCGAGGAACTAGTTTGGCATAATCAGTTATTTTCGTCGGTATTAGCACAATTATCATTTCAAAACCAAGAAGCGACAATTCAAAAAGTATTAGCAAAATGGAATAAAGGTAGTATAAATTTTTCTGGTAAGTGGAAAGATAATACCTTACATCTAGATCAATTAATGTTAGCGGATATTGTCTATGAGATTCCTGAAAATTTGGGACAGACTCTGTTACCTAATATTTTTAGAAATATTAAGCTTGATAAGCTGAATGTTTTTCAGAGTTTGATAATTAGAAAGCAGAGCGATTTTCCTTTTAGTTTATATAATTTTCAAGCTTCAGGTAAAGATATCACTTTAGCAAAAGCGCAAAAATTAGGACTATTTTCAGGAACTGTTTTTTTGAAATCTGAAAAAGCTTCGTTAAATCGAATAGATATTCGTTATCCAGATCTTGTTCTCAAATTTGATTCTGATAACCATCCTTCATTAACTTTTAGTTCTTTAACTAATGGAGGAATAATTGAGTCGAGAGCAAAAGTTGATTTATCGCAAAATGAACCGCTATCTTTGCAATTTGATGCTTATGGTGTAACAAGTTCACTACTAGAAAATTGGAAATTGATAAAACAACCGCCAAATGCTACGAATTACTCAGCTAATTTACATGGTAAATTACAACCATTTAATTTCTCAGGTAAATTTTCGGCAAATGGGAATGAGTATATCATTAATCTTGCGCATTGATTTTTACAAAAGCATCCTTATATAACATCGTTAAGATGTTTAAGTTATTATGTTCATTTGAGCTTAAAAAACTCAATAATAAGTAATATGAGGTAGTAATAGTGCTTATAAGATTAGATAAATGGCTTTGGGCGGCAAGATTTTATAAGTCTCGATCGTTAGCACGAGAAATGGTTGATGGTGGCAAAGTGCATTATAATGGCCAACGTACCAAACCAAGTAAGCTTGTTGAAGTCGGTGCAATCTTAACGCTTCGCCAAGGCTCTGATCAAAAAACAGTTCGGGTTTTAGCCATTAGTGAACAACGAAAAACTGCCATTGAAGCCCAGCAACTTTATCAAGAAACTCCTGACAGTATTACAAAACGAGAAAAAATAGCGCAAGCGCGTAAACTTAATGCATTGACAATGCCGCATCCAGATAGACGGCCTGATAAAAAGGAACGGCGTAATTTGATTAAATTTAAATATGATAGGCAAAAAGATGGCAATGATTAATATGGATACTTTGAACCGTTTTTTATTTGATAATCACCCTATTCGTGGTGAAATTACCCGACTGGAACAGACATATCAAGCGATTTTAGATAATCATACTTATCCAATAGCAGTGCAAAAATTGCTTGGTGAATTATTGGTTGTAACTAGTTTATTAACTGCAACACTAAAATTTGAAGGCGATATTGCTGTTCAGTTACAAGGTGATGGAGCGTTATCTTTAGCGGTTGTTAATGGTAATGATCAACAGCAGCTACGCGGTGTTGCTCGGGTTAGCGGTGAAATCGCTGATAATGCAACACTTAAAGAGATGGTGGGTAATGGCTATGTCGTTATTACTATTACCCCTAAAAATGGTGAGCGTTATCAAGGTATCGTTGGTCTGGAAAAAGATACACTTATTGGTTGTATCGAAAATTACTTTATACAATCAGAACAGCTCCCTACTCGTCTATTTGTAAAAATAGGTGTACATGATAATAAACCAATAGCAGCAGGTATTTTATTGCAAGTTTTACCTGCTAATGAAAATACAGTTGAATCATTTGAGCATGTTAGCACTTTAACTGAGACAATCACTAGTGATGAGTTATTTCAACTTTCTACTGATGAGATTTTATATCGTTTATATAATCAAGAAGAAGTACGTCTTTTTGAAACGCATGATATTACTTTTAAGTGTGGATGTTCACGTCAACGTTGTGAAGATAGTTTAATGACTTTACCAGCTAATGAGATTGATGAAATCCTAAAGGAAAACGAGGGAAAGATTGATATCCATTGTGATTATTGTGGAAAGCATTATCTGTTTGATGCAATTGATATTGCTGAAATTAGAAGTACAAGTAACCTACATTATCATTGATCTTAATAGAAAAATACCACTAAGGTTATTAACACCTTAGTGGTAAAGTGAAATATAGGGAATTAAACCCGTATTCAATTTAACAGAATAGAAAAAAGATACCAATTTATTTTATCGGTTTTATATAAAAATTTTGTAAAGTAAATTTACAAAACTATTTTACATTGAAATTAATAAAAAATTTTTTAGCCTTAACTTTTTGAAATTCATAAAAATTATTTTCATTTACTTTCTACATAAATATCTTCAACAATGGCATGTTGATTTACGATTCTCCATTTAATATTAAAATGGTAAAGTGCAAGTCCGTATGCTTGTTCATTAATGTTTTTTTGTTTATAGGCTGGTCTTGGATCTTGGGATATTACTTGTGTAATTAATTCGGCGAGTTGAGGATAACTTTGTTTTTGTAAATCCAAAGATAATCGTGCTTTTTGTGAGAACTCTACTGTTATTTTTTTTTCAGGAGTAGATTGTGCGTATCCTGCAAGTGCTTCTGAGTAGCTATCGGAATAAGGGAGATAAGGCTTGATATCAATAATTGGTGTGCCATCGACTAAGTCGAGACTTCCTAATTTTAAGACTACTTGCTTATTTTCTATGATGATATCTTTTAACTCTACTGCTGAAAGCCCAATATGATTAGGTCTAAATGGCGATCGTGTAGCAAACACCCCCATTGTTTTATTACCGCCTAAACGAGGAGGGCGAACGGTTAATCTCCATTTTTCAGGGGCAACATGGTGAAATAGGAATAATAGCCATAAATGTGAAAATTGTTCTAATCCTTTTACACTGATAGGGTCATTATAAGGTGCTAATAAATAAAGTTCCCCTTGTCCTGCACTAACTAGATTGGGTTGTCTTGGAACGGCAAATTTTTCACTATACGGTGAGCGGATAATACCGATTGGTTCAATTTGATATGTCATTATTGGTCGATAATTTTGTTTATGAGTAGCAGTTTTGTTAAGTCATTTAATTACTATCTCTATTTCCGCCGATCGATACAAAGATCGGCGGATTTAATATTAGGCTAATATCTATTTATAAATTATTACCAACCGCGAATAGCTCCACCATTAAAAATTTGGTCAGCGTTTTGTGCAACAGCTTCGGTTTGGTATGCTTTTACAAAATTTTTCACATTTTCATTATCTTTATCCGTTTCACGCGAAACAATAATGTTGACATATGGTGATTCTTTATCCTCAACAAAAATACCATCTTTACTTGGTGTTAGGTTTGCTTGTCCTGCAAATGCGTTATTGATGATTGCAAGATCAACTTGGGCATCATCCAATGAACGAGGTAACATTGGAGCTTCAAGTTCTAAAATATTGTAGTTATAAGGGTTACTTGTAATATCAAGTACAGTTGGTAGTAAACCTTTAGATTTATCAACCGTAATCATCCCTTCATGTTGTAATAATAGTAATGCACGTCCTAAGTTTGTAGGGTCATTAGGAATAGCAATCGTTGAGTTAGCTGGAATGAAAAACGCTTCACCGCGTGGTGAAGTGACTTTTACGCCTTCGCCTGTTTCTATTGATTCATCAATTGGTTTTAGTTTATGAGAATAGCTTGCAATAGGATAAACAAATGAATTACCTACTACAGCTAATTTATAGCCACGTTCTTTCATTTGTTCATCTAAATAAGGTTTATGTTGGAAAGCATTTACATCAATTAAGCCATCATTTAATGCTTGATTTGGGGTTACGTAATCGTTAAAAATAACTAGTTCAACATCTAGATTATAAAGATCTTTTGCTTGTTGTTTAACTACTTCAGCAACTTCTTGTTCAGGGCCTGAAATTACTCCGACTTTTAGAACGTTTACTTTAGTTGGTTCTGTTGGTTTGTTATCTGTTGTGGCTGTTTGTTTATTATTATCACAGCCAGTTAGAAAAAATGCACTTACCAATGTGGTAATAAGTGCTAGCTTTTTAATAGACATATATTTCTCCAAAATTAATGATGCGTGACGCGTTTAACAATCATATTGCCAATAAATTGAATAATAAAGACAATAATAATTAATATAACTAAAACAGTATTCATTATAGCTGGCTTGTAGCCGTTGTAACCATATTGAATAGCAAGTTGCCCAAGGCCTCCTGCGCCAACAGCTCCAGCCATTGCAATATATCCTGTCAAAGTAATTAAAGTAATTGTCATACTATTGACAATTATAGGCAATGACTCAGGTAATAAAACTTTATATATAATTTGTAGTGGTGTTGCACCCATTGAGCGTGCAGCCTCTATTAATCCTTTGGGAACATCTAATAATGCATTTTCTATCATACGTGCAATTAATGGCGATACACCAATACTTAATGGTACCACTGCAGCTTGTTTACCTATAAAGGTGCCCATTAAAATTGTGGTGAAAGGAATAATCCATACAATTAATATGATAAAAGGGATTGAACGAAATACATTAGTAATAAAAGAAATAATGCTATTAGCGACATAACAATCCAATATTTGTCCTTTACGCGTCGTATAAAGTAATATACCAACGGGTAATCCAATTATCGTTCCCCAAAAACCTGATAAGATGACCATAAATAGAGTTTCATCTGTTGCTTGTGCCATTTTGAACAGCATTGCTTCATTAAAACCATTAAATGATGAACAAAAAGCAACAAAGTCAGCCCAAAAATTATATTGAGTTAAATATCGAAATAATGATTCAAAAGGTTTAAATGAAGGAATAAAATCAAACATAGCCGAGCACCTCTACTTTAGTATTATTTTTTTCTAAGAATTGAATTGCTGATGCCATACTTTTTTGTTTTCCTTTCATTTCTGCTAACATTAAGCCAAATTTGACTCCTCCAGCATAATCCATTTGTGCACTGATAATGTTACTATCAATTTCGAATTCTTTAGCGATTTGAGATAATAATGGTAAATCAACGGAGACTCCTGTAAATTCTAAACGTAATAGCGGATTGAGTCCTTCTTTGTGTTCAGATGATAGCCTTATTAAATAATCATTTGGAATACTAAGGTGTAAGGTTGATTGAATAAATTGTCGTGCAATATCTGTTTTAGCATGAGAAAACATTTCGCCTACTGATGACTGTTCAACTAGTTCGCCATCACTTATAACAGCTACTTGATCACAAATTTGTTTTACTACATCCATTTCATGAGTAATTAATAAAATTGTTAATCCTAATTTTTGGTTAATATCTTTTAGTAATGACAAAATTGAACGTGTTGTTTCAGGATCAAGCGCACTGGTTGCTTCATCACATAATAATACTTTGGGGTCACTTGCCAAAGCTCTCGCAATAGCAACACGTTGTTTTTGTCCTCCAGATAAATTAGTTGGATAAACATTCGCTTTCTCTGTCAATCCGACTAATTCCATAAGCTCATTTACTTTCTGCTTAATTGCTATTTTAGGCGTTTTATTGAGTTCTAGAGGGAAAGCGATATTATCAAATACAGTACGTGAGGAAAGTAAATTGAAATGTTGAAAAATCATACTAATTTTTCGGCGTATTTCAATTAATTTTCTATTAGATAGATTAGTGATCTCTTGATTATCAAAGAAGATCTTCCCACTAGTCGGCTTTTCTAGTAGGTTAATGCAGCGAATAAGTGTGCTTTTCCCAGCCCCTGATTTGCCAATAACACCGTAAATTCCCCCTTGGGGAACATGGATATTAATGTCTTTTAAAGCATAAATTGGGGTTTTATTATGCTCAAATGTTTTCGAAATATGTTGTAGTTGTATCATAATATATAAAAACAAAAGATGAATAAATGAATATTAAGACGTCTAGACATCTAAGTCAATCAATAATATGCTATATGAATTAGAGTAATATCTAAAATTAAAAGGAAAAAAAGTAAATATGAAGCCAGCAATTTTTTTAGATCGAGATGGTACTATTAATATAGATTATAATTATGTACATACAATTGATAAGTTCCACTTTATTGACGGTGTTATTGAGGCAATGCAAGAGCTCAAGAAAATGGGTTTTTTATTAGTCATTACAACCAATCAATCAGGTATTGCTAGAAATATATTTACAGAAGAACAATTTCATACTTTGACTGAATGGATGGATTGGTCTTTGCAAGATCGTGGTGTTGATTTAGATGGTGTCTATTATTGCCCTCACGATCCGTTAATGGATACTTGTGAATGTCGCAAACCAAGTCCAGGTATGATTCAAACAGCAGCTAAAGAACTAAAAATTGATATTGCTAATTCCTATATGGTTGGAGATAGAGTGTCTGACCTATTATCGGGTAAAAAAGCTGGCGTTAAAAAAACTGTGTTAGTAAAAACGGGTGATACCATAACAGAAGAGGCATTAGAACAAGCTGATTTGATTATTGATAGTTTGGCTGATCTACCAAAAAGAATAAAAAACCAATCTTGATTGTTGTTTTAACTAATACAGTGTTTAGATTAAACGCTGTATTAAAGTTATACTTTTAAGTATCAGTGGAGTAATGGTTAATCCAATAAAACAGGCACTAATAAAAGTAACAACAGTTATATCTAGCTGATTTGTAGAAAAAGAATAGTTGCCAAAAATAAGCAAAGTAATAAGTGTTACTAAGCTCCAGTATGGAAAACCAATTTTATTTTGTTTAGATGTTACAATCGGTAAATAATAAATAGTCCCACAAAACTCATACCAATTAATGAACTACCATGTTGTAATAAACTAAAAAGTTGAACAAAACAACCTGACGGATGAGTAAAAGAGTCCCACCTAATATGAGAAATTATGCCAATAATTGCCGATGTTAAAAAACTTAACCAATGCTAACAGCAATATTTATTCCAGTTGAAAGTTAAATAATTAGCAAATCACTTATAAAAGAAATTAGGTAAATTTTTAATTAAAACATTTCGAATGATAAAATGAAAAATATAAGCAATAACTAAAGTCATTGGTAAATCAAATAGAAAAATACCAGCTAGACTATGACTTAAAGCACTTTTTACCTCCATTATTAAGAAGTACTCAAAATCAAGAGCCATACTATCAATAATCAAAGCCGTCATAGAAAGATGAGGTTTCTTATATAAAGGTAATATGATAGCTGGATGAGCGAATGTAAAAAGTACTTTTTATTCTAACTTAATAAAGAGTGTTTAATTTAAAGCTATTTTGTTTGTTATAAGAAATATAATCGACCTACCAAAGATATTAAATATTAGAATTTGGTTTTACAACAATTCAACTTAGTTTGTTTTTAGCTCGTCTTGAGCAAAAAAAATGCAAACAAGAAAAAATGCGTAATGATCTCTTGTATAATTTTTTTAAACCCCTATAATACGCATCCACTGACACGCAGTCAGCGACAAGCAGACGAAGAGTTGGTGATTAAGTGAGATCAAAAATTTTAAAAAAGA